>NZ_JAELTO010000039.1 GCF_016428875.1 Xylophilus sp. ASV27 | reverse complement strand
CGGCCCAGGCGCTGACCATGTGCAAGGCCTTGGGGACATCGCCCTTGCGGCTGCCACGCACGCTTTTGCCGTCGATGGCCACCGTGCCCTGGACCTGGCCTGCGAGCTGTTGCAGCCAGCATTGGCACGCCCGCTCCACCTCCTGGGCATCGAGGATGCGAAACACCCGGGCGAAAGTGTCATGTGAGGCGATGCCCGAGGGCAGGGGCACGAAGCGGGCGAACCAGCTCTGGTGCATCTGTCCAAACTGGGCCACTTCCACCCAGTTGTCTGCCCCGGCGAGGGTGGCGCACAGCGCTACGGCCAGGATGGCCTGCAGGTCGTGGCGACGCGTGCGGTGGCTTCGGGGGTCGGAGATGCTCTGCAGGTGGTGCAGTAGGTTCATCGGGGCTGCGCTAGAAGGGTTGTTTCAGCGCTTTAGTTTCGCTTGGATTTAGATGCGATTGCCCTGGGAATCTGGGCTGTATGCTATTGATTAAATAGCGTCCGCCGACCTGTGCGAGAATCGCCGCTCCCCGTGCCGTGCCCCCGGCACGGGGTTTTTCGTTCCGGGGCCATGTAGAGGACCACCATGTACAAAAACCTCGCGGCCGCGCTCGTGGCCGCCTGTGCTTTTTCCTTTCCCACCGCATCCCACGCCGCCGATCCGCCGCTCAAGGCGGCCTTCGTCTACGTCACGCCGGTGACCGACGCCGGCTGGGTGCGCCAGCATGAAGAAGGGCGCCAGGCCGTCGAGGCCGCGCTCGGCGCCCGGGTCCGGACCAGCTTCGTCGAGAACGTGGCCGAAGGCGCCGACGCCGAGCGCGTGATCCGCGACCTCGCGCAGCAGGGCAACCGGCTCATCTTCACGCCGAGCTTCGGCTACATGGAGCCCACGCTCAAGGTGGCGCGGGACTTCCCCGACGTGATGTTCGAATCCATCACCGGCTACAAGACCGCGCCCAACGTCGCCACCGCCAACGCGCGCTACTACGAAGGCCGCTACCTGGCCGGCATCGCCGCGGGCCGCATGACCAGGACGCATCTGGCCGGCTACGTCGCCGGCTTTCCCATTCCGGAAGTGCTGCAGGGCATCAACGCCTTCGCGCTAGGCATGCGCTCGGTCAACCCGCAGGCCCAGGTGCGCGTGGTCTGGCTCAACGAGTGGTTCGATCCGCCCAGGGAGCGCGATGCGGCCATGACCCTCTTCAACCAGAACGCCGACGTGGTCGCCTTCCACACCGGCTCCACGGCCGTCATGTCCGCGGCGCAGGAGCTCGGCAAGCTGGCCATCGCCTACCACTCCGACATGCGCAGGATCGCGCCCGACGCGCAGATCGTCGCGGTCACGCACCAGTGGGGCGGCTACTACACGCAGCGCGCACGCGCGGTGCTCGATGGCACCTGGAAGAGCGGCAAGCTCTGGGGCGGCGTGAAGGAGGGCATGATCCGCGTCGGCGACTTCGGCACCCAGGTGCCCCAGGCGGTGCGGCAGGAGGTGCTCGCGCGCCAGCAGGACATCGCATCCGGCCGTCTGCAGCCGTTTCGCGCCGTGGCCGGCGACGTGCGCGACAACCAGGGCCACGTCGTCATCGCCAAGGGCGCGCAACTGAGCGACGAGCAGATCCTGAGGATGAACTGGCTCGCCGAAGGCGTGCAGGGGCATGTATCCGCGCGCTGACGCCGCGGCATCGGAGCGACCGGAGGACGGCTATCCGCAATCCGTTATTCCGGCCCCGGCGCTGGCCGCGTAAGCTCGCGCTCCATGCAAAAAGCCTACCGCGCCGCCATCCTCCGTTTCGCCCCTGACGGCTCCGCCCAGTACGAGGAGGACGGCCTGCTCGTCACCGGCCCCGACGCCGCCGGCCGCCAGACGGTGCTGGCCGCGGGGCCGTACCGCGCGCTGGCCGCGCAGTTCCCGCGCGCGCCGGTCGAGGCACTGCCCGGCCGCATCCTGGCACCGGGCTTCGTGGACATGCACATCCACTACCCGCAGACCGACATCATCGGCGCGCCGGCCGAGGGCCTGCTGCCCTGGCTGGAGACCTACACCTTCCCGCATGAGTCGCGCTTCAGCGACCCGGCCTACGCGGCCGAAGTCGCCACCTTCTTCATCGACGAGCTGGTGCGCAACGGCGTCACCACCGCGCTGACCTTCGCCACCTCGCATCCGCAATCGGTCGATGCGCTGTTCGCCCAGGCGCAGCGCCGCCAGATGCGCCTGATCACCGGCAAGGTGCTGCAGGACCGCCATTCGCCCGACGGCGTGCGCGACCGCACCGAGCAGAGCCTGCAGGACACCGAATCGCTGATCCGCAAGTGGCACGGCGTGGACCGACTGGGCTACGCCATCACCCCGCGTTTCGCGCCCACCAGCACCGAGGCCCAGTTGCGCGGCGCCGGTGAACTGGCCGCGCAGTACCCCAGCACCTGGATCCAGTCGCACGTGGCCGAGAACCTGGGCGAGATCGCCTGGGCGCGCGAGCTGTTCCCGCACTCGCGCAGCTACCTAGCGGTGTACGACGACTTCGGCCTGATGCGCGAGCGCGCGGTGTACGCCCACTGCATCCATTTCGACGACGAGGACCGCGCCCTGATGCGCGCGCGCCGGACCGTGGCCGCCGTCAGCCCCACCAGCAACCTGTTCCTCGGCAGCGGCTTCTTCGACTACGCGGGCGCGGACCGCGTCGGCTTTGGCTACGGCCTGGCCAGCGACGTGGGCGGCGGCACCAGCTTCAGCCCGTTGCGCACCATGCTCGCGGCCTACTACGTCGGCCGCGAGGGCCAGACCAAGCCCGGCCTGAGCCTGTCGCCGCAGCAGCTGTGGTGGCAGCACACGGCCGGCGCGGCGCGCGCGCTGGGCCTGGAGGGCGTGGTCGGCAACCTGCAGCCCGGCTGCGAGGCCGACTTCGTCGTGCTCGACCCCGCCGCCACGCCGCTGCTGGCGCGCCGCACCCGGCAGGCGTCGAGCCTGGACGAGCTGCTGTTCGCGCTGATCGTGCTGGGCGACGACCGGCTGGTCGAGCGCACCGTGATCGCGGGCGCGCCGCAGCCGCGCAGCTGACGCGGCCGTTCGCAGTCAAAAGTGCCTGAAGCCCAGGTGGTTCCTGGGCTATATGCTATGACTTGAATAGCATGAGCCGATGCGACAATCGCCGGCACCTTTGCACGCAGCGAAAACACCAGCATGAGCATCAAAAGCGACAAGTGGATCCGCCGCATGGCCGAACAGCACGGCATGATCGAGCCGTTCGAGCCCGGCCAGATCCGCCAGCACGACGGCAAGAAGATCATCAGCTACGGCACCAGCAGCTACGGCTACGACATCCGCTGCGCGCCGGAATTCAAGGTCTTCACCAACATCCACAGCACCGTGGTCGACCCGAAGAACTTCGACGAGAAGAGCTTCGTCGACTTCCATGGCGACCACTGCATCATCCCGCCCAACAGCTTCGCCCTGGCGCGCACGGTCGAGTACTTCCGCATCCCGCGCAACGTGCTCACCATCTGCCTGGGCAAGAGCACCTACGCGCGCTGCGGCATCATCGTCAACGTCACGCCCTTCGAGCCCGAATGGGAAGGCTACGTGACGCTGGAATTCAGCAACACCACCCCGCTGCCGGCCAAGATCTATGCGGGCGAGGGCTGCGCGCAGGTGCTGTTCTTCGAGAGCGACGAAGTCTGCGAGACCAGCTACAAAGACCGCGGCGGCAAGTACCAGGGCCAGCACGGCGTGACCCTGCCGCGCGCCTGAGGCCGCGCGCGGGGCGTTGTCCTACAACTGGATACGTGGTTTACGGCGGCCGTGCAGGTCGTTACAAATCTAGGATCACGGGCATGCAACCGAGATCCTTCGCCATGATCCTCAAAAGCCTGCTGCAACTGATCGACGTACCCTTCGCCATCGTGGCGGGCAGCGTCTGCGCCGTGCTCGCGATCCAGTTCGGCGCCACCACCCTGATGGCTCAGGACGCGGCGCCGCGCCATGGCGCGCAGGTCACCGCCCAGGCCAGCGCCGACTGCGCGCTGGTGGCGCGGTGCCGCTCGGGCAAGAGCCCCAGTCTGCACCAGGACTGCGAGTACCAGAGCCACAGCGGCTAGGATCGGAGGGGACTTTCGTCCCTTCAGTCCGCGCCGCCGGACGCTTCCGAGGAAACCCGCATGCCGCTTCCCACCACCCGCCTGGGCCGCACCGGCCTCGTCGTCTCCCGCCTGGCGCTGGGCACCATGACCTTCGGCCTGCAGACCGACGAGGGCGCCGCGCAGCAGATCCTGGACACGGCGGCCGCCGGCGGCATCAACTTCCTCGATACCGCCGACGTCTACCCGCTCGGCGGTACCCTCCACACCGTCGGGCGCACCGAAGAAATCCTCGGCCGCTGGCTGCGCGCCGCGCCCGGGCGGCGCGGCCAGTTCGTGCTGGCGACCAAGGCGGTCGGCCGCGTCGGCCCGCAGGACTGGAACCAGGGCGCCTCGCGCAAGCACCTGCTCGATGCGATCGACGCCTCGCTGCGCCGCCTGCGGACCGACTACGTCGACCTGTACCAGTTGCACATGGACGACCCGGCCACGCCGCTGGACGAGACGCTGGAGGCGCTCGACACCATCGTGCGCTCGGGCCGTGCGCGCTATGTCGGCGTCTCCAACTTCCTCGCCTACCGGCTGGCCCTGGCGCTGGGCCGCGCCGCGTTGCTGCGCACCGCGAGCTTCGTCTCGGTGCAGCCGCGCTACAGCCTGCTGTTCCGCGAGATCGAGCGCGAACTGCTGCCGCTGGCGGCCGAGGCCGGCCTGGGCGTGATTCCCTACAACCCACTGGCCGGCGGCCTGCTGACCGGCAAGCACCGGCCGGGCTCGGCGCCCGCCGAAGGCACCCGCTTCACCCTCGGAACCGCGGCCGGCCGCTACCAGGAGCGCTACTGGAGCGAGCGCTCCTTCGCCACCGTGCAGCAACTGTCCCAGGTCGCGGCAGAAGCCGGCGTGCCGCTGGCCACGCTGGCCGTCGCCTGGGTCATGGCCAACCCGCTGGTGACCGCCCCGCTGCTCGGCGCCAGCCGGCCCGAGCAGCTCGAACACACGCTGGCGGCCGCCACCTACCCCATCGCGCCCGACCTGAAGGCGCGGCTGGACGCGCTTACACACGAGTACCGCTTCGGCGACGCCGCGCGCTGAGCGGCCGGCTACCATTGCCCTTTGCCGGCCGCAGGCGCCGGATTGGAGAACACCATGCGCTGGGAAGGCAACGAGCAATCGGACAACGTGGAAGACCGGCGGGACCAGGGGGGCGGTTTCGGCGGCGGCTTTCCCATTGGCGGGCGCGGCATCGGCCTGGGCACCGTGGCCGTGGCGCTGCTGGCCGGCTGGGTCTTTGGCATCAATCCGCTCACCGTGCTCGGGCTGCTGAGCGGCGGCTCGCCCGCGCCGCAGGTGCAGCAGCAGGGGCCGGCGCACGCGCCGCCCAAGAACGACCAGCAGGCCGCCTTCGTCTCGACCGTGCTGCGCAATACCGAGGAGGTGTGGGGCCAGTTGTTCCAAGCCCAGGGCGCGACCTACCATCCGCCGCGCCTGGTGCTGTTCCGCGGCGCCACGCCCACCGCCTGCGGCACCGGGCAGGCCGCCATGGGCCCGTTCTACTGCCCCGGCGACAAGAAGGTGTACATCGACCTGGCCTTCTACGACACGCTCAAGAACCAGCTCGGCGCGCCGGGGGAGTTCGCGCAGGCCTACGTCATCGCCCATGAGGTCGGCCACCACGTGCAGGACGAACTGGGCATCACTGCCAAGGTCGACGGCATGCGCGCGCGCCTGAGCCAGGCGCAGAACAATGCGATGAGCGTGCGCGTGGAGCTGCAGGCCGACTGTTTCGCCGGCGTCTGGGCCTACCACTCGCAGCAGTCCAAGCGCTGGCTGGAGCCGGGCGACATCGAGTCCGCGATGAACGCGGCCCAGAAGATCGGCGATGACACCCTGCAGCGCTCGGCCGGCCGCGCCGTGGTGCCCGACAGCTTCACCCACGGAACCAGCGCGCAGCGCCAGCGCTGGTTCGGCGCGGGCTACCAGAGCGGCGACATGCGCAGCTGCGACACCTTCAATGCGCGAAATCTGTAGATAAAAGGCATCTAGCCTAGATATTGCCTGGGTTTATAGCTATAAAAATAATAGCGTTTCGCCTGCGCCACACCTGCGGACAGGGTGGTCACTGCCTTTTTATGCGGCGGTGCGACAATAGCGGGCTACATGACGACCTCTTTTTCGAACCTCGCGCTGGCTGAACCGCTGGCCCGCGCCGTAGCCGAGATGGGCTACGAAAGCATGACGCCGATCCAGGCGCAGGCAATTCCGGTGGTGCTGCAGGGCCGCGACGTGATGGGCGCGGCCCAGACCGGCACCGGCAAGACGGCGGCGTTTTCGCTGCCGCTGCTGCAGCGCCTGCTCAAGCACGAAAACGCCTCGGCCTCGCCGGCGCGCCACCCGGTGCGCGCGCTGGTGCTGCTGCCCACGCGCGAGCTGGCCGACCAGGTGGCCCAGCAAGTCAAGCTCTATGCCAAGTACACCAACCTGCGCAGCGCGGTGGTGTTCGGGGGCATGGACATGAAGCCGCAGACAGCCGAGCTCAAGCGCGGCGTCGAGGTGCTGGTGGCCACGCCCGGCCGCCTGCTGGACCACATCGAGGCCAAGAACGCCGTGCTCAACCAGGTCGAGTACGTGGTGCTCGACGAGGCCGACCGCATGCTGGACATCGGCTTCCTGCCGGACCTGCAGCGCATCCTGTCCTACCTGCCCAAGACCCGCACCACGCTGCTGTTCTCGGCCACCTTCTCGCCCGAGATCAAGCGCCTGGCCAGCAGCTACCTGCAGGACCCGGTGACGATCGAGGTGGCGCGCTCCAACGCCACCGCCTCGACGGTCGAGCAGCACTTCTTCAGCGTGAGCGACGACGACAAGCGCCGCGCGCTGCACCAGATCCTGCGCCAGCGCGGCATCAAGCAGGCCTTCGTCTTCGTCAACAGCAAGCTCGGCTGCGCCCGCCTGGCGCGCGCGCTGGAGCGCGAGGGCCTCAAGACCACGGCGCTGCACGGCGACAAGAGCCAGGACGAACGCCTGAAGGCGCTCGATGCGTTCAAGAAGGGTGAGGTCGACCTGCTGGTGTGCACCGACGTCGCCGCGCGCGGCCTGGACATCAAGGACGTGCCGGCGGTGTTCAACTTCGACATCCCGTTCAACGCGGAAGACTACGTGCACCGTATCGGCCGCACCGGCCGTGCCGGCGCCTCCGGGCTGGCCGTGAGCTTCGTGGGCAGCGGCCCCAACGATGGTCGCCTGGCCGCCGACATCGAGAAGCTGATCAAGACCAAGTTCGAGATCGAGCCGATCGAGTTCGACGACGAGCGCCCGCGCGGCCGCATCAACGACGGGCGCCGCCTGTACCGTGGTGAGGGCGAGGCCGCCGAAGCGCAGGGCGCGATCCGCCGCGAGCCGCGTGAGCGGGAGCGGCGCCCGGCCTCGGGCGAGCCGCGTGCCGAGCGCGAGCAGCGCTACGTGCGCGCCCCCTCGGCCCCGCGCGATCCGTTCTTCGAGCGGCCCTACGAGTCCGGCGCGCGCGAAGATGCCCCGGTCTGGGAGGCCGCCGCCAAGGCCGCTCCGCGCGTGTCGGCCAACATCAAGCCCAAGCGCAAGGTGGCAGCCTTGTTCAAGGCGGCCGAGCCCAGCACCTGAAGACGGCCGCGTTCAGCCGCCCGGAACCTGGGCCTGCGCGCACTTGACCTGCACCAGTTCGCAGGCCTGGCGCGTCGCGCCCAGGCGCACGGCGCTGAGGCAGCCGCCCCAGACGCAGCCGGTATCCAGCGACAGCAGGTCGGGCCGCTCGAGCCAGCCCAGCGTGGACCAGTGCCCGAAGACCACCGTCATGCCGCGCGTGCGACGCTGCGGCAGGTCGAACCAGGGCAGCAGCCCGGCCGGAGCCTGGGCCGCGCCTTCCTTCACCGCGAAGTCCATGCGTCCCTCGGGCGTGCAGAAGCGCAGGCGCGTGAGCGCGTTGACCACGACCCGCAGCCGCTCGGATCCGGCCAGGCGCGCGTCCCAGGCCGCCGGCGTGTTGCCGTACATGGAGCGCAGGAAGTCCGGCAGGCCGGGGCCGCGCAGCGCCGACTCGACCTCGGCGGCCAACGCCATCACGTCTTCGGCGGCCCAGTCGGGCAGGACGCCCGCATGCACCAGCAGCAGGTCCTGTGTGCCGTGGGCAAGGCGCCGGGCCATCGGCTGCTGGCGCAGCCAGTCGAGCATGGCCGCCCGGTCCGGTGCGGCCAGGATGGCGTCCAGCGTGTCGGCCCGGTGCGCAGGCCGGATGCCGTGCGCCACTGCCAGCAGGTGCAGGTCATGGTTGCCGAGCACGCAGCGCGCGGCATCGCCGTAGGCCATCAGCCGGCGCAGCACGGCAGCGGACTCGGGGCCGCGGTTGACCATGTCGCCAAGCAGGTAGAGCGTGTCGCGGCTGGGGGAGAAGCCGAGGGTGTCGAGCAGGCGCTGCAGGGCGCTGTCGCAGCCCTGTACGTCGCCAATACAGTAAAGTGCCATCTCCGGATTCTCTCTCCCCCTCCATGGACTTCCTGCTGATCGCGCTGCTGACCCTACTCAACGGCGTGTTCGCCATGTCCGAACTGGCGCTGGCGTCGAGCCGCAGGGCTCGGCTCGTGGCGCTGGCGGAGGAGGGCGACAAGGGGGCGCAGGCGTCGATCGCCCTGCTGGACCACCCCACCGAATTCCTGTCCTCGGTGCAGGTCGGCATCACTTCCATCGGCATGCTCAACGGCATCCTGGGCGAGGCCGCGTTCAGCGACGACCTGGCACTGCTGCTGCAGAGCATCGGCGCGCCGGCGCGTGCCGCGGACATCAGCGCCACGGCCATCGTCGTGATCCTCATCACCTTCATCACCATCGTCTTCGGCGAACTGGTGCCCAAGCGCATCGGACAGCTCTATCCCGAGACGGTCGCGCGCTGGGTCGCGCGGCCCATGACCTGGGTGGCCCGCGTGGCCAAGCCCTTCGTGCATCTGCTGTCGTTCAGCACCCGCGCCGTACTGCGCCTGCTGCGCGTCGATACCACCGGCGGGCGGCCGATGACGGAGGAGGAGATCGTGGCCAGCCTGGAGGAAGGGGTGGACGCCGGCATCATCGAGCAGCACGAGCACCGCATGGTGCAGAACGTCTTTCACCTGGACGACCGGCCGCTGACCTCGCTCATGGTGCCGCGCGCGGACGTCGACTGGATGGACGCCTCCGCGACCGTGGCCGCTGCGCTGCGCCAGGCCGGGGCGAGCCCGGAGCGGGGCAGCCACTCCTGGTATCCGGTCTGCCGCGGCTCGCTCGACGACGTGGTGGGCATCATCAGCGTGGCGCAGTTGCTGGCGCTGGGGCCGGATGCCGAGGGCGCGATCGAGGCCCATGTGCAGCCGGCCTCCTTCGTGCCGGAGACCATTTCCGGCATGGAATTGCTGGAACAGTTCCGCGCCCAGTCGGGGCGTCTGGTATTCGTGGTGGACGAGTATGGCGTGGTCCAGGGCCTGATGACGCCACGCGACCTGCTGGAGGCCATCACCGGCGAGCTCAAGCCCGATGCTCAGGCCCAGGCCTGGGCGGTGCAGCGTGCGGACGGTTCGTGGCTGCTCGATGGCCTGATGCCCATCGGCGAGCTGAAGGATCGCCTGGGCATTCGCGAGCTGCCCGGGGAGGACCGCAATCTCTACAACACGCTGGCGGGGCTGTTGATGTCGGAGTCGGGCCATCTGCCGGCCGTAGGCGAGCAGGTGGAATGTGCCGGCTGGATATTCGAGATCGTCGATCTCGATGGGAAGCGGATTGACAAGGTATTGGCCATGCAGCCGGTGGAGAATCCGGTGGTTGGATAATGCGGCGGCGTTATATTGTCTTGAAACAATATGAAACGCGTTGTTTTGCGCCATTGCCTCTCTATAATGGCCCCACCTTTTTAATTCTTAGCAAACGGATCTGCACATGACCTCCTACAAGGAACTGCTGAAGCAGCGCGAGGCGCTCGAAGCCCAGATCAACGACGCGCGTCAGCGTGAAACCGCCGATGCGGTCTCTCAGGTGCGCCGAATTGTCGAAGAGTACGGACTCACCGCTCAGGATGTTTTCCCGCCCGCGCGCGGCCGCGTGGGCCGTGCATCCGCCTCCCGCGGCAGCAAGGTGGCGGTAAAATACCGCGATCCGGCAACCGGCGCCACCTGGACGGGCCGCGGCAAGGCGCCAAAGTGGATTCAGGGCGAAGACCGCTCCAAGTACGCCATCTGAATGGCTGGCACCGTAGCGGCCGGTGCCTGCGATTGGCGCTTTCCATAAACCCTGCAGCCTTGACGGCCTGCAGGGTTTTTTATATTGGCCTGTGCTCAGGCCGTTTTCCAACCCCACGCCTTGCCCCATCGTTCCGGCCGTGGAGCGCGCGGCGGCGATGCAAGGGCCTGGTGTGCACAAAGTGGCAGTTCACGTGACAACGTGAAAGAAACGTGGGCTTTCATCCGCAGCGCGAACGGATTCCACGGCATGTAACGACAGGATCCCTGGGCGCTGACAAAATGCTCCCTGTCTTGTCCCCCACTCGCCAGGAGTCTATTGATGCCCAAGCCTACCCCCCATGATTTCGCCAAGACCCTGAAAAAGCTCAGGACCGCGTCGGGATCCTCCGGAAAATTCTTCTCGCTGCCGGCATTGACCGGGCAGTTTCCCTGCGTGGCGCGTCTGCCGGTGTCGATCCGTATCGTGCTGGAGTCGGTTCTGCGCAATTGCGACGGCAAGAAGATCACGGCCGAGCACGTGGCGCAGCTTGCCAACTGGAAACCGAATGCCGAACGTGTCGACGAGATACCTTTCGTCGTATCGCGCGTCGTGCTGCAGGACTTCACCGGCGTGCCGTTGCTGGCCGATCTCGCCGCCATGCGCAGCACGGCCGAGCGTCTGGGCAAGAAGCCCAAGCGCATCGAGCCGCTGGTGCCGGTGGACCTGGTGGTGGACCATTCCATCATGATCGACTATTACGGCAGCAAGAACGCGCTGGACTTGAACATGAAACTGGAGTTCAAGCGCAACCAGGAGCGCTACCAGTTCATGAAATGGGGCATGCAGGCGTTCGATACCTTCGGCGTGGTGCCGCCGGGCTTCGGCATCGTGCACCAGGTGAACCTCGAATATCTGGCGCGCGGCGTGCACCGGCGCAAGAGCGATGATGTCTACTACCCCGATACGCTGGTGGGTACCGACAGCCATACGACCATGGTCAATGGCATCGGGGTCGTGGCCTGGGGCGTCGGCGGGATCGAGGCCGAGGCGGCCATGCTGGGGCAGCCGGTCTATCTGCTCACGCCGGACGTCGTTGGCTTCGAACTGACGGGGCGCTTGCGCGAGGGCGTCACGGCGACCGACCTGGTCCTGACGGTCACCGAGATCCTGCGCAGGCACAAGGTGGTGGGCAAGTTCGTCGAGTTCTTCGGCGAGGGCACGCGGACCCTGGCGGTGCCGGACCGCGCCACCATCGGCAACATGGCGCCCGAGTACGGCGCCACCATGGGCTTCTTCCCGGTCGATGACAAGACCATCGAGTACTTCAAGGGCACCGGCCGCACCCGGGCCGAGATCGAAGCCTTCGAGGCCTACTTCCGCGCGCAGGGGCTGTTCGGCGTGCCGCTGGCAGGCGAGATCGACTACTCCCAGGTCGTGAAGCTCGACCTGGGCGAGGTCACTCCCAGCCTGGCGGGCCCGAAGCGGCCCCAGGACCGGATCGAGCTCGGCAAGGTCGCTGCGCAGTTCGATACCCTGTTCTCCAGGCCCGCCAGCGACAACGGCTTCAATCAGCCGGCCGAGCGCCTGGAGCGGCGCCATCCGCTGCGGACCCGGAGTGTCGACGAGCCCCTGGCCGAGCGCTCCTCTCCGTCGGGCGCGGCGCGGCACGTGGTCGAGATGGTCGCCAACCGGCCCATGCTGGAGCCCGCCGAGGGCGAGGTCAAGGGTCGGGAGTCTGAGGCCAAGGGCATCACCGTGGGCAGCGGCGACGTGCTGATCGCCGCCATCACCAGTTGCACCAACACCTCCAACCCCAGCGTGCTGTTGGCCGCGGGCCTGCTGGCCAAGAAGGCGGTGCAGGCCGGTCTGAAGGTGCAGCCGCACATCAAGACCTCATTGGCGCCGGGCTCGCGCATCGTGACGGAATACCTGAGCGAGACCGGCCTGCTGCCCTACCTGGAGAAGCTGGGTTTCGCCCTCGCGGGATATGGCTGCACCACCTGCATCGGCAATGCCGGCGATCTCACGCCCGAACTGAACGAGGCCATCACCAGTAACGACCTGGTCTGCGCCGCCGTGCTGTCGGGCAACCGCAATTTCGAGGCGCGCATCCATCCCAACCTCAAGGCCAACTTCCTTGCCAGTCCGCCGCTGGTCGTGGCCTACGCGATCGCCGGCACCGTGCGGCGCGACCTCATGACCGAGCCCGTGGGCAAGGGCAAGGGCGGCCGCGACGTGTACCTGGGGGACATCTGGCCGAGCAGCGAGGAGATCCATGCGCTGATGAAGTACGCCATGAAGGGCAAGGCCTTCCGCGACAACTATTCCAAGGTGCGCACCGATCCCGGCAAGCTCTGGGAGAAGATCGAGGGCGTCACCGGCCAGACCTATGACTGGCCTGCCAGCACCTACATCGCCGAGCCGCCGTTCTTCAAGGACTTCGTGCTGGAGGGCGGGACGGGCGAGGAGCCGGTCAAGGTCGAAGGCGCCCGCATCATGGCCTTGTTCGGCGACTCCATCACCACCGACCACATTTCGCCGGCCGGCTCCATCAAGGAAAGCTCGCCGGCGGGCCAGTGGCTGCTGGCCCATGGTGTGCAGAAAGCCGATTTCAACAGCTATGGCGCTCGGCGCGGCAACCATGACGTGATGATGCGCGGCACCTTCGCCAACGTGCGCATCAAGAACCTCATGATTCCCGCCATGCCCGATGGCGCGCGCGAGGAGGGCGGCCTGACGCTGTTCCAGAACGAGGGGGCGCACAAGGGCAAGAAGATGTCCATCTTCGACGCCGCCATGCGGTACATCGCCGAGGGCACGCCCACGGTGGTCTTTGCCGGCGAGGAGTACGGCACCGGCTCTTCGCGCGACTGGGCCGCCAAGGGCACGCAACTGCTCGGCATCAAGGCCGTGGTGGCGCGCAGCTTCGAGCGCATCCACCGCTCCAACCTGGTGGGCATGGGCGTGCTGCCGCTGCAGTTCCGCGCGGGCGAATCCTGGGAGACGCTGGGCCTGCGGGGCGATGAGACGGTGGATGTGATACCGCACCCCGAACTCAAGCCCCAGAGCGAGGCCACCCTGGTCATCACCGGCGCCGACGGGCAGCGGCGCGAGGTCAAGGCCACCCTGCGCATCGATACGCCAGTGGAGGTCGAGTACTACCGCCACGGCGGCATCCTGCCCTTCGTGCTGCGGCAGCTGCTGGCCGCGTAGGCGGTAGGCGCCAACGGGCATGGCCGCCTCGGGCGGCTTTTTTGTCGTGCAAAGCCTGCTTGGGGAAAGGAAGTAATGGGAATTGATACCATTGCGCGTTCCATTCACCCTTCCTTTGCCGCCCCCCGTGCGGCCGACCGCCTCATCGTGTCCCATTCTTCTGCCGCCGTCAGGCCCGAAGCTGCCGCTGCCATGCCGCTGGCTGAGCTTCCCCGCAATGTGCTCGCGACCATCGCCGGTCTGCGCCAGCCCGTGGACGCGGAGCAGTCGGATCTGTTGCTGCGCCTGATCGAGATCGGTTTCGTGCCCGGCGAGCGCGTGCGGGTGGTGGCGCATGGCTTTCCCGGGCGTGAGCCCTTGGCGGTGCGGCTGGGCCATACGACCTTCGCGCTGCGCATGGCGGAAGCCGCGCTGATAGACGTGTTGCCGGGGAATGCGCCATGAGCGCTGCTATTTCGCCACCGCTGCGCGTCGCGCTGCTGGGAAATCCCAACTGCGGCAAGACCGCGTTGTTCAACCTGCTGACCGGCAGCCGCGCCAAGGTCGCCAACTATGCGGGCGTGACGGTCGAGCGCCGTATCGGCCGCGTGCGCACGCCCTCGGGCCGCCAGGTGGACGTGCTGGACCTGCCGGGCGCCTACAGCCTCAACCCGCTGAGCGCGGACGAGGCCATCACCCGCGACGTCGTCACCGGGCGGCGCGCCGGCGAGCCCTTGCCCGACCTGCTGGTCTGCGTCACCGATGCCACCAACCTGCGCCTGAACCTGCGCCTGGTGCTGGAGGCCCGCAAGCTCTGCATCCCAATGCTGGTGGCGCTCAACATGAGCGACGAGGCGCGGCGCCAGGGGATCGCGGTCGATGCACAGGCGCTCGGCCGCGAACTCGGTCTGCCGGTGGTGGAGACCGTCGGCGTGAAGGTCGGCGGCGCGGCCGCGCTGGTGGCGGCGCTGGAGTCGCACATGCCCGGCGCCGCCGCGAGCATGCCGCCGGAATGGCAGGCGCCGGCCTTTGCCGAGGTGCTGGATACGCAGAAGGAGGTGCGCCGCATCCTCGCGGTGGCGGTTGGCGAGCCCGAGCGCGCGCTGCAGAGCGACGACGCGATCGACCGCGTGGTGCTGCACCCGCTGTGGGGCCTGCTGGTGCTGGCGGTGCTGCTGTTCCTCATGTTCCAGGCGGTCTTCACCTGGGCCGAGGTGCCGATGAACGCCATCGAAGGCGCCACCGCCGCGGTGGGCGACCTGGTCAAGGCGCACCTGCCCGAAGGCATGCTGCAAAGCCTGCTGGTGGATGGCATCATCGCCGGCGTGGGCGGCGTGCTGGTGTTCCTGCCGCAGATCCTGATCCTTTTCTTCTTCATCCTGGCCCTGGAGGATTCGGGCTACCTGCCGCGCGCGGCCTTTCTGCTGGACCGGCTGATGGGCACGGTGGGGCTGTCCGGGCGCTCCTTCATCCCGCTGCTGTCGAGCTTCGCCTGCGCGATTCCGGGCGTCATGGCCACGCGCACCATCACCAACTGGCGCGACCGGCTGGTCACCATCATGATCGCGCCGCTCATGACCTGCTCGGCGCGGCTGCCGGTGTACGCGCTGCTGATCGCGGCCTTCGTGCCCGCGCGCAGCGTGGGCATCTTCAACCTGCAGGGGCTGGTGCTGTTCGCGCTGTACCTGGGCGGGATCGTCTCGGCCATGGGCGTGGCCTGGGTGTTCAAGCGGCTGCGCGGCGGCGCCTCGCGCGCGCCGCTGATGATGGAGCTGCCCTCCTACCGCTGGCCGCAGCCGCGCCAGCTCGCCATTGGCCTGTGGGAGCGGGCGCGCATCTTCGTGCGGCGCGTGGGCACCATGATCCTGGCGCTGACGGTGCTGCTCTGGTTCTTCTCGTCCTTTCCCTCGCCGCCCGCGGGCGCCGCCGGCCCGGCGATCCAGTACAGCCTGGCCGGCATGATCGGCCGCGCCCTCGAGGTCGTGTTCGCGCCCATCGGCTTCAACTGGCAGATCTGCATCGCGCTGGTGCCGGGCCTGGCCGCGCGCGAGGTGGCCGTGGGCGCCCTGGGCACGGTCTATGCGCTGTCGGCCACCGGCGACGATGCCGCCACGGCGCTGGAGCCCATGATCGCGGCGAGCTGGCCCCTGGCGACAGCGCTGTCGCTGCTGGTCTGGTACGTGTTCGCGCCCATGTGCCTGCCCACGCTGGCCACGGTGCGGCGTGAAACCAACTCCTGGCGCTACGCTCTGATCATGGCGGCCTACCTGTTCGGGCTGGCCTACGTGGCGAGCTTCATCACCTACCGGATCGCCTTGGCGCTGGCTTAGGACTGCACCATGGGACAGGAAATCGCCGTTGCCGTCGTGGTGGCCATCGACGCGCTCTACGCGGTCTGGTACTGGATGCCGGGGCGCTGGCGGCAGCGCCTGGCTGCGCGCCTGGCCGGCGCGGCGCGCCGCCTCGGGCTGCGGCCGGCCAGTGCCGAGCGCGTGGCGCAGGTGGTGGGGGAGGCGCCCGGCTGCGGCTCCTGCGAGAGTTGCGGCAGTTGCGCCACGCCCGGCAAAGGGCTCCCCGGCCCGGAGGCCGAAAAACCGGTACGGATCGTGCACAACCGCTGATCGGTGGTGTCCCGGCACCGACAAAAGGCTGGCAGTCCGGCGGTTATCGCCGATACTTCGCGCAGAGTGACCGCACGCCCGCGCCCTCCTGATGGAATGACGACCGCCCCTGCTCGCCGCACCTGGCTACTGGCCGTTGCGCGGCCGCGTGGCAGGGGGGGGCTGCGTCCAGGGAGCTGTGCCGTGGTCCTGCTGGCGATGCTGCAGGACCTGGCAGCCGCCGCCCCGCTGGACGCAGCCGCCGTCCCGGCTTCGACGCTGACCCTGGCTACGCCGGCCGTGCTGTTCCTGCTGCAGCTCTGCGCGGCTGCCCTGGCCGGCCGGATCGCGGTCAGGCGCCTGGGGACGGGCGTACTGGTCGCGGCTTTTGGCGTGGCGGCCGCGTGCGCGTTGCTGGGCGCAGCCGCGCAGCTCGCCGGCCCCTGGCGCGGAGCCGGACTGCTCTGGGCCGTGGCCCGCGTCGCGGAAGCCGTGGCGCTGGCCGGTGCCGCATGGGCATGCTGGCGCGGGCGCCGCCTGCTCTGGGGCGCTGGCGGGGCCGCGCTGCTGCTGATTGCCGCCGCCGTGTGCGAATGGCGCAACCCCTTTGACGGTGCCGAGCTGATGGCGGTCGTGCTGCGCATCGGCGCCTATGCGCTGCTGGGGCATGGATGGAGCGCGGCCCGGGAGTGCCCATTGCCCGAGTCGCCGGTGCAGGAGGCCGAAGACCAGTGGCTGGCCGTGCTGCGGCAGTTGCCCGGCGGCATCACCCGATTGGACCGGCAGTTGCGCATCCGCTTCATCAACGAGACCCACGCCCGCTGGTTTGGCCGCTCGGTCGAGGACTTACTGGGCCGCAGCCTGGCAGAGATTCTTCCGCCCGAGCGCTACGAGCGCCTGGAGCGCCACCTGCATCAGGCGCTCGGCGGCGAGACGGTGGTGTTCGACAACCAGGTTCCGCTGGCACCCGGCGATGTGCGCTACCGGCACAACACCATGGTGCCCGAGCGCTGCAGTGACGGCTCCGTGCAGGGCGTGCTGTACTTCGTGATCGACGTCACCGAGCGGAAGCTGGCCGAGCTTGCCCTGGCCGAGCAGCAGTCGCGCCTGCGCAGCCTGGTCGAAGCCATTCCGGACATGGTGTTCTCCAAGGACTGCGACAGCGTCTACACCTCCTGCAACCAGGTCTTCGCGGATTTCATCGGGGTGACGCCGCAGCAGATCGTCGGCATGACCGACTACGACATGGTGCTGCCGGCCATCGCCGACAACCTGCGCGTGGAGGACCGCCAGGTGATGGAGTCGGGCGAGCCGCTGCGCTCCGAGCGAAAGGTCGCCTCCCTGCGTCGCGACGTTGCCATCGCTTTCGAGACCATCAAGACCCCGCTGCGCGACGCAGCCGGCAACGTGATCGGCGTGGTGGGCGTGTCGCGCGACGTCACCGAGCGCAAACGCGCCGAGCGCGAGATCGAGCAGCTCGCCTTCTACGACACGCTGACCGGCCTGCCCAATCGCCGCCGGCTGCTGTCGCAACTGGAGGAGGCCGTCTGGGTGGCTGCGGCAACAGGCAGCCATGGTGCGCTGCTGCTGATCAACCTGGACCATTTCAAGAACCTCAACGACGTGCTGGGCCACGATGCCGGCGACCAGTGGCTGCAGTTGGTGGCGCAGCGCCTGCAACGGGGTGTCGCTGCCAACCGGGTTCTGGCGCGCCTGGGCGGGGACGAGTTCGCCATGGTGCTGAATGCGCTGGGCGGTGACGCGGCCCTGGCCGCCCAGGCGGCGCGCGAGGTCGCCACTGCCTTGCTGGAACAACTGGCCCAGCCCTTCGACCTGACGGGGCGGCGGCACTACGGCTCGGCCAGCATGGGCATACGCATGTTCAGCCAGCCGGCGCTGCCGGCGGAAGAGCTGTTGCAGCAGGCCAGCCTCGCGGTCGACCACGCCCTGCAGGACGGGCGCAATACACTGCGCTTCTTCGATCCGGCCATGCAGCAGGAACTCAGTGCCAGCGCGGCGCTGGAGGCCGACCTGCACGAGGGCCTGCGCCTGCGGCAGATGCTGCTGCACTACCAGCCCGTCGTGGACACCCAGGGGCGCATGCTCGGGGCCGAGGCGCTGCTGCGCTGGCAGCATCCGCAGCGCGGCATGGTCAGCCCGGCCGCCTTCATCGGGCTTGCCGAGCAGAACGGCCTGATCCTGCCGCTCGGCGAATGGGTGCTGCGCGCGGCCTGCGAGCAGTTGGCGGCGTGGTCGCAGCAGCCGGTCATGCGCGACTGGTACCTGGCCGTCAACGTCAGCGCCCGGCAGTTCCGCCACCCGGATTTCCTGGCCCAGGTGGACCTGGCGCTGGCCGCCACCGGCGCCAACCCGTGCCGGCTCAAGCTGGAGCTGACCGAGACCATGCTGCTGCGCGACACCGAGGATGCGCGGGACAAGCTGGCCCGCCTCAAGGCGCGCGGCATGGGGCTGTCGCTCGACGATTTCGGCACCGGCTTCTCCTCGCTCGGCTATCTGCGGCGCCTGCCGCTGGACCAGCTCAAGATCGACCAGTCCTTCGTGCGCGACATGCTGGTCGATGCCAATGGCGCGGCCATCGTGCGCACCATCCTCGGGCTGGCGCAGAGCCTGGACCTCGACGTGGTGGCCGAGGGGGTCGAGATGCCGGAGCAGTTCGCCTTCCTGCTGGGCAACGGCTGCCGCGCCTTCCAGGGCTACCTGTTCGCGCGGCCTATGCCGGTCCATGACTTGGAGCGGCTCTGGGGTGCGGGGCGTTGAGCGTGTATTGCCAGGAAATGCTGATCGCCGGCGGCGGCATCGGTGGCCTGGCTGCCGCGCTGGCCTGCGTGCGGGCCGGCTGGCGCGCCCGTGTGTTCGAGAGCGCCCCGGCGTTCGCCGAGGTGGGCGCCGGGCTGCAACTGGGCCCGAATGCCACCCGCATCCTGCACCGCTGGGACCTGGGCCCGGCGCTGGCGGAACTGGCAGCCTTTCCCGAGCGGCTCGAGGTGCGCAGCGCTGCGAGCGGGCGCACGCTGGGCCGCCTGCGGCTCGGGGCCGACACCTGGCGGCGCTATGGCGCGCCCTATGCCACCTTGCACCGTGCCGACCTGCACGGGCTGCTGCATGCCGCCGTGCAGGCGCAGGGCGAAACCGCGCTGCACCTGGGCTCGCGCATCGGTGCCCTCAGGCAGCGCGCGGACGTGGTGGCGCTGGCCGTGCGGCGCGACGAGCAGCCGCAGGCCACCGAGGTCGAAGGCGACGCCCTGCTCGGCGCCGACGGCCTGTGGAGCGGCGTGCGCGCCCAGTTGCTGCCGGGCGATCCGCCGCCGCGCGTCACCGGCCAGTTCGCCTACCGGGCGCTGCTGCGCCAGCCGGCATTGCCGGCGGCCCTGCGCAGCAGCCAGGTCACCGTCTGGCTCGGCACCGGGCTGCACGCGGTGCAGTACCCGGTGCGCGGGGGCGAATGGCTCAACTTCGTCGTCCTGGTGGAAGAGTCCGAACCCGGCGCCGCCACCGACCCGCGCGGCTGGGACCTGGACGCCCCGCCCGAAGGGCCGCGCGCCGCACTGCAGGGCGCTTGCGCCCCGTTGCGGGCACTGTGCGAGGCGGTGCCGCACTGGCGCCGCTGGCGGCTGTGCGACCGCCCGCCGGTGGCCGCCCCGGAGACGCTGGCCGCCGGCCGCGTGGCCCTAATCGGCGATGCGGCGCACCCGATGCTGCCCTACCTGGCGCAGGGCGCGGGCATGGCGATCGAGGACGCGGCCGAGATCGGCCATGTGCTGGCCATGGACGCGGTGGACGTGCCGCTGCGCCTGCGCCGCTATGCCCTGCAGCGCTGGCAGCGCGTGGCCCGCGTGCAGGCCCGCTCCACGCGCAACGCCCGGGTCTTCCACGCCAGCGGCGCGCTGCGCTGGGGCCGCGATGCGGCCATGGCCGTGCTGGGCGAGCGCCTGCTGGACATGCCCTGGCTTTACGCCGGGCAGTAACGGTATCGAATGCTACATTTTTTGTAGCTAGAAGCCCAGGTGGAGCCTGGGCTACAACCACTTTTCTATCGTAAATGGTGGGTTTTTACCAGGGAAAGTCCGCCAGCGGCGCCAATCCGTGCCGGTGCCGTGCGCGCTGGCAGGCGTCGCTGCCGGCCTCGAACTCGCGGCAGGGCGAGGGGCGCCATTCGTAGATGCCGCAGCGCGCCGCCTGCCCGAGCGTGCCGGTGAGCGCGGCGCAGCGCGGCGGCTGGTGGTCGGTGCCGCGCATGCGGCTGAGCGTGCCGGTCAGCTCCACGGCCACACCATCGGGCACCGGGCCGCCGTGCTGGTTCAGCTCTTCCACCGAGAAATCGACCCGGAAGCTCGCGCAGCACGCGCCGCAGCGCAGGCAGGGATGGGGCTCGTCCTTCATGTGCCAGCGCGGGGCAGGCCAGGACGCGAAGCGCGCGGCCTGGCGGTGGTCACAGCCTCCCCAGCAGCAGGAATTCCATCAGCGCCTTCTGCACGTGCATCCGGTTTTCCGCCTCGTCCCAGACGACCGATTGCGGGCCGTCGATCACGTCGGCCTCCACCTCTTCGCCGCGGTGGGCGGGCAGGCAGTGCATGAACAGGGCGTCGGGCTTGGCCGCGCGCATCATCTCGGTGTCCACGCACCAGTCGGCGAAGGCCTGGCGGCGCTCCTCGTTCTCGGCTTCGTAGCCCATGCTGGTCCAGACGTCGGTGGTGACCAGGTCGGCGCCGGCGCAGGCCTGCATCGGGTCCTTGAACACCTTGTAGCTGGCGGCCGAGCGCACGCCGGCGATGGACTGGTCCACCTCGTAGCCGCTCGGCGTGCTGACGTGCACGGTGAAGCCCAGGATGTCGGCCGCCTGCAGCCAGGTGTTGGCCATGTTGTTGCCGTCGCCCACCCAGGCCACCGTCTTGCCCTTGAGGCAGTCGGTCAGCGTGCCGCTGCCGTCCGCGGGCCCGCGGTGCTCGATGTAGGTGAACAGGTCGGCCAGGATCTGGCAGGGGTGGAACTCATTGGTCAGGCCGTTGATCACCGGCACGCGCGAATGCGCGGCGAAGCGCTCGATCTTGTCCTGGCCGTAGGTGCGGATCATCACCAGGTCGACCATGCGGCTGATGACCTTGGCGCTGTCCTCGATCGGTTCGGCGCGGCCGAGCTGGCTGTCGCCGGTGGTCAGGTGCACCACGCTGCCGCCCAATTGGTACATGCCGGCCTCGAAGCTCACGCGGGTGCGCGTGCTGGCCTTCTCGAAGATCATGGCCAGCGTGCGGTCGGCCAGCGGGTGGTACTTCTCGTAGGCCTTGAACTTGCGCTTGATCTGCGCCGCGCGCTGGAAGAGCCATGCGTATTCGTCGGCGGTGAAGTCATTGAACTGCAGGTAGTGGCGTATCGGTGCGGTGGTCATGGCATCGGGTTCGGCTGGGTTCGGCGGAAAACGAAAGACGCCGCGGCATTGGGCCGCGGCGCCGGGCTTGCGCAGAAAGGGATCAGCGCGGTTCGGCGAGGAAGGCCTTCACCAGCGGCGCCAGCAGGGCCACGATCTGGTCGGCCTGCGCCTCGGTCAGGATCAGCGGCGGCACCAGGCGGATCACGCTTTCGGCTGTGACCGACAGCAGCAGCCCGGCATCGGCCGCGCGCTGCAGGATCACGCCGCAGGGGCGGTCCAGCTCGATGCCCAGCATCAGGCCCTGGCCGCGCACGTCACGCACGCCGGGCAGGCCGCCGAGTTCGCGCTCCAGCGCGGCCTTCAAGTGGGCTCCGACCTTTGCGGCATTCTCCAGCAGGCCGTCTTCCTCCATGATGCGGATGGTTTCCACCCCGGCGCGCATGGCCAGCGGGTTGCCGCCGAAGGTGGTGCCGTGGTTGCCGGGCTGGAAGATCCGGGCCGCCTTGGGGCCGGCCACCACCGCGCCCACCGGCACGCCCGAGCCCAGGCCCTTGGCCAGCGGCATGACGTCGGGCTTGATGCCGGCCCACTGGTGGGCGAACCACTTGCCGGTGCGGCCCATGCCGCACTGGACCTCGTCGATCATCATGAGCCAGTCGCGCTCGTCGCACAGCGCGCGCACCTGCCGCAGGTACTCCCAGCGCATCGGATGGATGCCGCCTTCGCCCTGGATGGTCTCGAAGAACACCGCGACCACGTCGGGGTTGCCATCGGTGGCGGCCTTGAGCGCCTCGATGTCGTTGAGCGGCACGCGGATGAAGCCCTCGACCAGCGGCTCGAAACCCTTCTGCACCTTGGCATTGCCGGTGGCCGACAGCGTGGCGATCGAGCGCCCGTGGAAGGCGCCTTCATACACCACGATCTGCGGGCGGGCGATGCCCTTGTCGTGGCCGTACTTGCGGGCCAGCTTGAGCGCGGCCTCGTTGGCCTCCAGCCCGGTCGAGCAGAAGAAGACGTTGCTCAGGCCCGACAGCTCCACCAGCTTGCTGGCCAGGGCCTCCTGACCGGGCACGTGGTAGTAGTTGGAGCTGTGGATAAGCTTGCCGATCTGCTCCTGCAGCGCCGGCACCAGCCGGGGGTGGTTGTGGCCCAGCGTGTTGACGGCGATGCCGCCCAGGCCGTCCAGGTAGCGTCGGCCCTCGGTGTCCCACACCCAGACGCCGTCGCCGTGATCGAGTGCGATCGGCAGGCGGCCGTAGGTATTCATCAGGTGGGGCGAGGTGGGCGCTGTCGAGGCGGTCATGCGGGTCCTTCCAGAAGCAGGGAGTTGGGTGGTTTCAGCGAAGCGCGCGCCGCTGAAATGCGATTCTAGGGGGGCGCGCAAGGCGCAGAGGTGACGATTGCGCATCACAGCCATGCGCGCACGAGGGAGTGGGGCGGCCTCGTAGAATACGGTCCCGATGTCGCGGCAGTGACGCCGTCGCGCTCCGCATCCTCCCCGTGACGGCCCGGCCCGCCGCGGCAGGTCCTACCCCAGCCCCTCCACGATGGCCGCCTTCACCGCCAAAGAAATTTTCATCCAGGGCATCACCAGCAATGGTCGCACCTTCCGTCCGAGCGACTGGGCGGAACGGCTGGCGGGCGTGATGAGCGGCTTCCGCCCCGGCGGCCCCGTGCCCGGCAGCCATCTGGGCTATTCGCCCTGGTGCATTCCCACCACCCTCAATGGCGTGAAATGCGTCGTCGTCCACCCCGACCTGCGCGACTACGACGCCATGGCCTGGGACTTCGTGATGAATTTCGCCCGCGACAATGACCTGCAGGTGACCGAGGCCTGCCTGCTGCCCGAGGGCAGGGTCTGACGCCCGTCAACGCGCCCCTGTTCGTGCCACCGCCCGGCGCCCTGGTGCCGACGCAGGAGCAGCGGGCGATCCAGACCGCCCTGCAGCCCACCGTGCTGGTGGAGGCCCATGCGGGCGCGGCCAAGACCACCACGCTGGCGCTGCGCCTGGCCGAGGCCTGGCGCCGCGGCGCCGCGCCCGCCCATTGCCTGGTGCTGACGGCGACCGATGCCGCCTGCCTAGCGATGCGGCAGGCGCTGCGGCGCATCGAGGTGCCGCAGCCGGTAGCGCAGTCCTTCCGCATCGCCACCTTCGAGAGCTTCGCCGCTTCGGTGCTGCGCGGCATCGAAGGCGCTGCGGTGCCGCTGCTGGGCCAGGCGGAGCAGCTCAAGCCCCATGTCTGGGAGGCCATCGACTGGATGCAGGACCGGCAGGAGGACCGCTGGCGCGATGCGCTGCTGTTCCCGTCGCTGGGCGACACCGGCTTCGTCGCCGACTTCCTGGAGCGCATGCTGTGGCTCAAGGGCACGCTGCGGCTGGAGCGCGAAGGCCTGGAAGGCGCGCTGGCGCCCCACCATGCGGAGCAACTGGGCCAGGACTACACCCTGCTGCGGGTGCTGCATGCCTATGAGCGGGTGCGGCGCGGCGCCCATCCGGACCACCCGGCCTTCCGCGGCCCGGGCGATGCCAGCTACGACCTGGCGCGCCACCTGCGGGCCGAGGAAGAGGGCCTGGCCGACGCCTTCCCCGCCGCCTGGCCGCAGCGCCTGCGCCTGCTGCTGGTCGACGAGATGCACGACATGAACGAAGCCATGTACGCCATCCTGCGGCGCCTGCTGCAGCCGGAGTCGGTGTCCTTCTGCGGCGTGGGCGACGTGCACCAGGTGATCCACGCGGCCATGGGGGCAGACCCGGCGTTTCTGCGCGGGCGCATTCCGGAGGACACCGGTCGCCGCGTGGCCCCTTACCGGCTCGGCAGCAGCTTCCGCTTCGACGACAACCTGGCCCGGCGCGCGGGCCGCTTCACCGGGCAGAAGATCGCGTCGGCCGGCACCCATGCCACCACGCTGCAGGTTCACGCCTACCGGGACGAGGGCGATTGCGTGGCGCAAGTGGTCGACACCATCCAGGCCTATCGCAAGGGCCGGCGCAACCTGGCCGGCATGGCCATCCTGCTGCGGCACGAGCACCATTCCATCCTGCTGGAGAACGCGCTGGTCGATGCCGGCCTGCCCTATCGCATCACCGGCTTCGAGAGCTACCTGCAGCGGCCCGAGGTGCTGCTGCTGCGCGGCCTGCTGACCATCGCCACGCGCGACTTCGACAGCCTGCGCAGCCCCGAGACCCTGGGGCGCATGGTCGAGGCCTTCGTCTTTTTCTGCGGCACCCGGTTCGAGGAAGACCCGGCCCAGGCCGACCAGTCGCAGGCCGCGCTGCTGGCGACCGCCATACGGCATTTCCGCGACAACAGCGAGAACCTCTCGGCCTTCCTCGACAACCACGTGCTGCGCAGCGCCGATGCGGGCACCGCGCGCCGGCTGCGCGCGGCCATCGCGGTGGCGCAAGGGGCGGGCGGCGCCGAACTGTTCGACCGCTTCCTGGCGGCGCTGGACATGCCCTGGTTCGTGTCCCAGGTGCTGGTGCAGCCGCAGCGCCGCGTTGCCGCGCTGCGCAACATCGACGGCTTGCGCCAGTTGGCCGCCGGCTTCGACAGCGCCCCGGCCTTCTTCCACCGCCTCAACGAGACGGAAATGAGGCTGGCCGGCCTGCGCAGGAACACGCCGCTGACCGTGGCCAGCGCAGCCGACGTCAAGGGGCTGGAGTTCGACCACGTGCTGCTGCCGTTTCTGCAGCAGGGCGAGTTTCCGGATGCCGAGGGCCGGCCGGCGGACGAGGAAAACCTGTTCTACGTCGCCATCACCCGCGCCAGCCAGGCCTTGGGCCTGTTCCTATCGGCGGCGCGGCCGAGCGAGTTCGTGCAGCGCATGGGCCTGAAATTGCCTGGATGAGCATGTGACGGGCAACAAAAAACCGCCCGAAGGCGGTTTCTTGCTTTGCTACAGCGCACCCGTTGCAAACGGCGGACGGGGAGCCCGTCCGGGCGATGCCTGATGGATTCAGGCGCTGGGGCTGCCGGTCAGGCGGCAGCCGGGGCGGTGGCGAGCGCCTTGACCTTGGCGGCCAGGCGGCTCTTGTCGCGGGAGGCCTTGTTCTTGTGGAAGATGCCCTTGTCGGCCACGGTATCGACCACGCTCTGGGCGCGGGCGAAGGCTTCGGCGGCCTTGGTCTTGTCGCCGGCAGCCACTGCCTTCTCGACGTTCTTCACCGCGGTGCGGTATTTGGAACGCAGCGAGGTGTTCGCTGCGTTGAGCTTGGTGTCCTGGCGGACGCGTTTACGGCCCGACGCGAGGCGGGGGTTCTTTTTCTTCGGCTTGGTGGCCATGGTTCGATTCCTTAGGTGTCTGAGGATGTTGCAGCAAAGCCTATTATTCTAGCAAACCCCAGCCTCCCCACTTCGTGTGGTTCGGGCACCCCTTGCCGAGGGCGATGCCGGCAGACCGGCGCAGCCGGATCCGCGGCATCCTGGGCGGGAAGAGCAGCGGCGCAGGGTGGGGCGAGGGAAGCCCCCTACACTCGGCGCCGTGTCTCTTTTCAAAGCCGCCTCCACCGTCTCGCTGCTGACGCTCGCTTCGCGCGTTACCGGCCTGGTCCGCGAATTGCTCATGGCCTCGGTTTTTGGCGTGAGCGCGCTGACCGACGCCTTCAACGTCGCCTTCCGCATTCCCAACCTGTTCCGCCGCGTGTTCGGCGAGGGGGCCTTCAGCCAGGCCTTCGTGCCGGTACTGGCCGCGACGCGCACCGAGCAGGGCGACGAGGGCGCCAAGGCGCTGATCGACCATGTCGCCACCCTGCTGGCCTGGACGCTGCTGCTGCTGTGCATCGCCGGCGTGGTCGGCGCACCGCTGATGGTCTGGGCCATGGCCAGCGGCCTGGAGCAGACGCCGCACGGCTACGACGCGGCGGTGGTCATGACGCGCTGGATGTTCCCCTACATCGGCTTCATGTCCATGGTGGCGCTGGCCGGCGGCGTGCTCAACACCTGGCGCCGCTTTGCGGTGCCGGCAGCCACGCCGGTGCTGCTCAACGTGACGCTGATCCTGTCCATCGTCTGGGGCGCGCCCTTGTTTGCGCGGCATGGCCTGGAGCCGATCTACGCGCAGTGCCTGGGCGTGATGCTGGGCGGCATGCTGCAGCTGGCGCTGCAGTTGCCCGCCATGCTGCGGCTGGGGCTGCTGCCGCGCATCGGGGCGAGCCTGGGCGCGGTGCGCGCCGCCTGGGCCGACCCGGGCACCCGGCGCGTGGCCCGGCTGATGCTGCCGGCGCTGCTGGGTGTGAGCGTGGCGCAACTGTCGCTGCTGATCAACACGCAGATCGCCTCGCATCTGGCCTGCGGCAGCGTAAGCTGGATCGTCTATGCCGACCGGCTCATGGAATTCCCCACCGCCCTGCTGGGCGTGGCGCTGGGCGTGGTGCTGATGCCGCAGCTGGCCGCCGCGCGCGCCGCCAAGGACGACGAGCGCTACTCGGCCATGCTCGACTGGGGCCTGCGCCTGGTGGTGCTGCTGTCGGTGCCCTGCGTGGTGGCGCTGCTGGTGTTCTCGCGGCCGCTGGTGGCGGTGCTGTTCCACCATGGCGCCTTCACCGACTTCGACGTGCAGCAGACCACGGTGGCGCTGATGGGCTATGGCGTGGGCCTGCTGGGCCTGGTGGCGATCAAGGTGCTGGCCCCGGGCTTCTATGCCAGGCACGACATGCGCACGCCTATGCGCATCGCCGTCTGCGTGCTGGTGCTGACCCAGGCGCTCAACTATTTCCTGGTGCCGCTGCTGCAGCACGCGGCGCTGACGCTGTCGATCGGCATCGGCGCCATGGTCAACGCGCTGTGGCTGCTGATCGGGCTGATCCGCCGCGGCAGCTACCGGCCGCTGCGCGGCTGGGGCCTGTTCCTGATGCAGGTGCTGGCGGCCAGCGCGCTGCTGGCGATTTTCCTGGTCTGGATGTCGATCCACTTCGACTGGCTCGGCATGCGGGTGGACGCCTGGCGGCGCGCCGCGCTGCTGGCCGGCGTGGTGGCGGCCGGCGCCGTGCTCTACCTGGGGGCCGCCTGGGCCGCGGGCGTGAAGCTGCGGCAGATGCTGCGGCGCTAAGCCCCTTTGCTTGACGGCGCCGCTAGCGCGCCGCCAGAATGGTCCATGGATATCCGCTTTTCCGCGCCCACGCCGCTCGAGTACTTTGCTGCGCTGGTCCAGAGCGACGATGAGCTTCCCTTGCTGGAAGCCGCCATCAGCCTGGGCCAGGACGAGTATCCCGAACTGGACATCCAGCAGGTGCTGGGCGACGTCGACCAGCTCCTGGCGCGCGTCAGGCGCCGCCTGCCGGCCGATGCCCCCGCGCTGCAGCGCCTGCGGGTGCTCAACCAGTTCTTCTTTGCCGAACTGGGCTTCGGCGGCAACGTCAACGACTACTACGACCCCGACAACAGCTACCTGAATGCCGTGCTGCGCACGCGCCGCGGCATTCCGATCTCGCTGGCCGTGCTCTGGATGGAGCTGGCCCAGGGGCTGGCGCTGCACGTGCGCGGGGTGAGCTTCCCGGGCCATTTCATGGTCAAGATCAACCTGCCCAAGGGCCAGGTGGTGCTCGACCCGTTCAATGGCCATTCGCTCTCGCGCGAGGAGCTGTCCGAGCGGCTCGAACCCTACAAGCGCCGCAACGGACTGGTGGACGACTACGACGTGCCGCTCGCCCTCTACCTGCAGGCCGCCACCCCGCGCGAGATCCTCACGCGCATGCTGCGCAACCTCAAGGAAATCCACCGCGCCCAGAAGGACTGGGCGCGTCTGATCGCGGTGCAGGACCGCCTGGTGATACTGCTGCCCGCGGCCTGGGTCGAGTACCGCGACCGCGGCCTGGCGCTGGCCGAGCAGGGCCGCGCGCTGGAGGCCGTGGCCGATCTGGAGGTCTACCTGGCGAACGCGGAAGATGCGCTGGACATCGACAGCATCGAAGAACGGCTCGCGCAGCTACGCCGGGCCTTGCATTAGCGCATCCGAAGGCGTCCCCGGCAGCCCGAACTGCCGCCAGGCGCGCCGCAGCTGCGCATCCGACCGAAAACCCGACAGTTCCGCCGCGCGCGTGACGCTAGCGCCGGCCCGCAGCGCCTGCTCGGCCGTGGCCAGGCGCAGGCGGCGCAGCCAGGTCAGGGGCGCGATGCCGGCGTGCAGCAGGAACAGCCGCGCCAGGTGGCGCGGCGAAGTGTGGGCCAGCGCCGCCATGCGCGGCACGGTCCAGTCGTCCTGCGGGCGTTCGCCGACCGCATCCTGTACCCGGTGCAGGCCGGCGTGCAGGTGGTTGCGCCAGGCCAGGAAGGGCGAGAGTTCCGGGTCGTGCGGGCCGCGCCGCAGCGCCACCACCATGGTCTGCGCCACCTGGGCCGCCAGCGCGGGGCCGCAGGCCTCGGAAATGCGGTGCAGCACCAGGTCGATGCCGGCGGTGATGCCGGCGCTGCTGTAGAGCGGCGGATCGAGCACGAATACCCGGTTGTGCACCACGTCGCAGCGCGGCGCCACCTGCTGCAGTTCGTCCAGGTGCTGGTGGTGCGTGGTGGCGCGGCGCCCGGCCAGCAGGCCCGCGCGGGCGGCGACCACCGCGCCGGCGCAGATGGTCACCAGCTCCAGCTGGCCGCGCGCCAGGCGCAGGCCGCGCAGCCAGTGCAGCAGCGTGCGGGAGGCCTCATCATCGACCCGGATGGTGCTGCCCGGCAGGCCGACCAGCACCACCCAGGCCGGGCCGCTCCACTGCGTGGGCAGCGGCGCCAGGCCGCTGATGGCCACGCCAACCGAGCCCATGGCCTGTGGGCTGGGCCCGGCAAATTCCAGCACGAAACGCTCGGGCTGGCCGGCCGCGAGCAGCAACTGGTTGGCGATGCGCAGCGCCTCCGCCGGGCCGGCCCAGTCGAGCACCAGGCTGTTGGCCTGGAGCACAAAAATTACGCGGATGGGTGGCTGGGGTTGCGGTTCCATGGGTAGTCCATCTGGCGCGCGGTGCGCTCGGCCAGCGCGTGGCTGCCCAGGCGTTCGACGAGGTGCAGGCTCATGTCAATGCCGGCACTGATGCCGGCAGAGGTGACGATGCGGCCGTTGTCGACCCAGCGCACATCGCCGCGTACGTCGAGTGCGGGGAAGCGCTCGCGCAGTTCGGCGATGTCTTCCCAGTGGGTGGTGACGGCATCGCTGCGCACCACGCCGCTGGCCGCCAGCAGGAAGGCACCGGTACAGACCGAGGCGACGATCTGCGCGCCGGCCGCCTGGTGGGCGATCCAGCGCAGGGTGTCGGGGCTGGCCAGCGGTGCATCGACCACGCCGCCGGGGACGATCAGCAGGTCGGCCTGCGGGCTGTCCGCCAGCGTGTGCGTGGCCAGCAGTTGCAGGCCCGCGCGTGCCTGTACGGCTTGGCCGCGCGCAACCGAGGCGACCGAAGCCACGTCGAACGGCGCCGCCGTGCCGGGCTGCATCCGTGGGCTGACGCGGCTGGCGGTGGTGAACACCTCGAAGGGGCCGGCGAAGTCGAGTGCCTCTACGCCGTCAAAAGCCAGGATGAGTACGCGCGAGCTCATAGCGCAGCGCGTTCCAGCGCCTGCGGCACGCTGCAGACGGTGGCGAAGCGCCCGGCCAGCACGGTGGCGGTGCGGGCCCGGATGTCGGCGGCGGTGAGCGGCCGGCCGTCGGGCTGGACCATGTCCCAGGTCAGGGTGGCCTCGGGAACGAAGTCCACCTGCCAGCCCAGGTCGGAGGCGTGGCGCGTGGTGGTCTCGCAGCACTGCTCGGTGCGGATGCCGCTGACGACCAGGCGGTTGATGCCCTGCTGCGTCAGCCACACGTCCAGCCCGCTGCCGACCAGCGCGCTGTGGCGCGTCTTGGTGAAGGTGGCGGCGGCCTCGAAGCCGGTCAGGCCCTGCAGCGGGCGGATATGGCCGGAGGCGGGGGAGAACGGGTTGTCCGGCGTGTCCGGGCCGCTGCGGTGGAATACCCGCACGATCGGCCACCCGCGCCCGGCCCATCCGGCGATCAGCGCGTTCTGGGCGGCCAGGTAGGCCGGCAGTTCGCGCGCATCGAAGAAGGGGCGGTGGCGGAACGATTCCTGGACATCGATGACGAGCAGTGCGCTGTGCATTTTCGGACCTTTTTCCGTGGGGATGAAGGTCTCCATTGTCCAGATGATGCCTGGGCCAGCCAGCCTTGACCGGACCAGAACCGGTCATTTCAGGACATTTTCCGGGGCGGCCTTCAGACCAGCCCGCCGGCCTGCAGCTCTTTCTTCAGGTAGGCGTAGTAGAGCGGCGCGGCCACCAGCCCGGCCGGGCCGAACACCGCCTCGGCCACGAACATCACGGCCAGCAGCTCCCAGACCGCCATGTGCGTGCGCTGCCCGACGACCCGGGCGTTGATCACGTATTCGGCCTTGTGGATCAGGATCAGGAAGGCCAGGCAGGACAGGGCGGTGACCGGCGACACCGACAGGCCGACCACCGTGATCACCGCGTTGCAGAGCAGGTTGCCCACGATCGGCACCAGCCCGGCCAGGAAGGTCAGCGTCACCAGGGCCGCGCTGTAGGGCAGGCGCAGGTCCCACAGCGGCAGCACCACGAACAGGAAGATGGCGGTGAGCACCGCGTTGAAGGCGGCGATCCAGAACTGCGCGGCCACGATCTGCCCGAACGCCTCGCCGAACATCTCGATGCGCCGGTGCATCTCCAGCGCCAGCGGCCGGCGCCGCGCGGGCGCCCGGGCATAGCCGGCCAGCACGCCGACCAGCAGGCCGACGTAGGCCAGCAGCAGCGCATGCAGCCAGGCGCGCCCGGCGGTGGCCAGCGCCCCGGCCTGGGTGCGCAGGTGGTTGGCGACGATGCGCTGCAGATCGTCCGCGCCGTCGGGCAGGTGCACGCCGATCTCGGCAGGCAGCTTCAGGCGCAGCTCGAGCACGGTGCGCGCGGTGTGGTCCAGCAGTTCGCGGTACTGCTCGGGCGCATGCAGGATGAAGGTGCGCGACTGCGACAGCGCCGCGCTCAGCATCAGCAGCGGTGCCAGCGCCACCAGCAGCGCCGCCGCCAGTTGCACCGTTTGCCCGGGCCGCTGGCCGGGGCTGGCGCGGCGCCTGGAGCGCAGCCGGTTCAGGGCGCGCGCCAGCCAGCGCGTGGCCAGGAAGCCGATGCAGACGCACAGCAGGCCCGGCAGCAGTCCCTGCCAGATCACCAGCAGCAGCGCGCCGCCCATCACCAGGTAGCTGGCTATCTGCACCCCGCGGGCGGCGTGCCCTGGGCGCGCGACGGGGTCAGGCAGGCCCTGCGCCATGCCGTGCCGTCAGCCCACCACCACGGCCGGGCCCTCGCCGCGCGGCGCGATGGCGCCGATGCGGTGGACCTGCTCGCCCGCGGCGCGCAGCGTGGCCGCGGTGGCGTCGGCGTGTTCCGCGTCCACCACCACCACCATGCCGATGCCGTTGTTGAAGGTGCGGTTCATCTCCAGGTCGTCGATGCCGGCCACCTTCTGCAGCCAGGCGAACAGCTCGGTTTGCGGCCAACTGCCCTTCTCGAGGTGGGCGGCCGTGCCTTCGGGCAGCACGCGCGGGATGTTCTCCAGCAGGCCGCCGCCGGTGATGTGCGCCAGCGCCTTGATCGGGTGCTGGCCGAGGGCCTGCAGCACCGGCTTCACGTACAGGCGGGTGGGCGCCATCACGGCTTCGCGGAAGGGCTTGCCGTCCAGCGTGGCGGGCAAATCTGCGCCGGCGCGCTCGATCACCTTGCGCACCAGGCTGAAGCCGTTGGAATGCACGCCGGCCGAGGCCAGGCCCAGCACCACGTCGCCGGGCCTGACGTTCTGGCCGGTGAGGATCTTGGACTTCTCGACCGCACCGACGGCAAAGCCGGCCAGGTCGTATTCGCCGTCGGGGTACATGCCCGGCATCTCGGCGGTTTCGCCGCCGATCAGGGCGCAGCCCGACAGTTCGCAGCCCCGGGCGATGCCGCCGACCACGGCCGCGGCGGTGTCCACGTGCAGCTTGCCGCAGGCGAAGTAATCGAGGAAGAACAGCGGCTCGGCGCCCTGCACCAGCACGTCGTTGACGCTCATGGCGACCAGGTCGATGCCGACCGTGTCGTGCATGTTCCACTCGAAGGCCAGCTTGAGCTTGGTGCCCACGCCGTCGGTGCCGCTCACCAGCACCGGCTCGCGGTAGCGCTTGGGCACCTCGAACAGCGCGCCGAAGCCGCCGATGCCGGCCAGCACGCCTTCGCGCATGGTCTTCTTGGCCAGCGGCTTGATGCGTTCCACCAGGGCGTCGCCGGCATCGATGTCGACCCCGGCATCTTTGTAGGACAGCGGGGCGGGGGAGGGCGCGGAAGAACTCATGGGAATGCTCGGGAATCGCTGGAGTGGAGGTCGCCGGTGAGGGCTGGGCGGGCGTGCCGGGCGCAAATGCGCCGGGCGACTAGAATTTGGGGCTGATTTTAAGGGCTTGCCCCGGGGCAGCCGCCCCGCAGGCCGTGCCTGCCCTGCCATGTTGCCGTTCCTCTCCCTTTCGCCTCCCCTTCGCCCGCGCCGCAGCGTGCCTCGCTGACGCGCCCACCGCATGCAGCAGATCGCGCTCGATATAGGCCTGTCCACCGGACCCACGCTCGCCAGCTTCTGGCCGGGGCCGAACACGGCCGTGCTGGAACATCTGCGCCTGTGGACCGATGCCCGCAGCGACACCCGCTCGCCGGTGCCGACCTACCTCTGGGGCGAATCCGCCTGCGGCAAGACGCACCTGCTGCGCGGCGTCTGCGAAGCCCTGCTGGCGCAGGGGGCGAGCGTGGGCTGGCTCGACGCCGGCACCGCCATCCCGGCCAGCTACGACGAGCGCTGGACCGCGGTGCTGATGGACGACGTGCACCTCTACGACAGCGTGCAGCAGCATGCGGCCTTCAACTGGTTCGTCAACGCGCTGTCGCCGCGCGACGGCCATGCGCGCTGGGTGCTGGCCGCCGGCGCGCTGCCGCCGGCCGATCTGAAGCTGCGCGAAGACCTGCGCACCCGCCTGGGCTGGGGCCACGTGTTCCACATAGAGCCGCTGGACGAGCCCGAGCGGCGCTCGGTGCTGCGCCAGGCGGCCGACGCGCGCGGCATCTTCCTGGGCGACGACGTGATGGACTACATGCTCAAGCGCTTCAGCCGCGACCTGGGCAGCCTCATGCAACTGCTCGACCACCTCGACGGCTACGCCCTGCGCACCCAGCGCGCCGTCACCATTCCCCTGCTCAAGGCCATGCTCGCTTCCGAGTGAAGGCCCTCTCCATGACCCACGGTTCCCGCCCCCGCCTGGCCCTGTTCGACCTCGACCACACCCTGCTGCCCCTGGATTCCGACCACGCCTGGGGCCAGTTCACCACCACGCTCGGCTGGACCGACCCGGTGGAGTTTGCCCGCCGCAACGACGAGTTCTTCGCCCAGTACCGCGCCGGCACGCTGGACATCCACGACTACGTGCGCTTTGCCACCGAGGCGGCGCGCCTGCGCGGCGCGGACGCGGCCGAGGCCGCCCACCGGCGCTTCATGGACGAGGTGATCCACCCGGCCATCCTGCCCGCCGCGCGCGCCCTGGTGCAGCAGCACCGCGACGCGGGCGACCAGATCCTGATCGTCACCGCCACCAACGCCTTCGTCACCCGCCCGATCGCCGACGCCCTGGGCGTGGCCGAGCTGATCGCGGTCGATCTGGCGCGCGGCGAGGACGGCTGGATCACCGGCGCCATCGAGGGCACGCCCTCGGCGCGCGAAGGCAAGGTGCTGCGCATGGAGCAGTGGCTGGCCGCGCGCGGCTGGCGCTGGGGCGACGTCGAGACCACCTTCTACAGCGACTCCCTCAACGACCTGGCCCTGCTCGAGAAGGTCGACCACCCGGTCGCCACCAACCCCGACCCGCGCCTGCGCGCGCTGGCCGCCGAGCGCGGCTGGCGCATCCTGGACCTCTTTCCGCAAGCCTGCGGTACCAACGAAGAAAAATGATCAAACAGTTCATCGACAAGCTGCTGCGCAAGGCCCCCGGCGGCAGTGCGGCGCGGGCCCGCAAGCCGAACTTCGGCAAGCGCCAGGACGTGCCGCACAGCGTGCACGGCATCGACCCGGCGCTGGTCGACAAGCGCGCCGTCGACGTGGTGCGCACCCTGCAGGAGGCCGGCTTCGAGGCCTACGTGGTGGGCGGCGCGGTGCGCGACCTGCTGCTGGGCCTGCGGCCGAAGGACTTCGACGTGGCCACCAGCGCCACGCCGGAGCAGGTCAAGGCGCTGTTCCGCCGCGCCTTCATCATCGGCCGGCGCTTTCGCATCGTGCACGTGGTCTATGGGCGCGGGCGCGAGCATGAGGTGATCGAGGTCTCGACCTTCCGCGCCTACATGGACAACGCCGCGGCCGAGCAGGTCGCCGGCAACGAGAAGACCAGCAAGAGCGAACTCGCCGGCATGACCCACGCGGTGGATTCCACCGGCCGCGTGCTGCGCGACAACGTCTGGGGCCCGCAGAACGAGGACGCCACGCGCCGCGACTTCACCGTCAACGCCATGTACTACGACCCGCAGACGCAGATCGTGGTGGACTACCACGGCGGCATCAAGGACGCCAAGAAGCGCACCCTGCGCATGATCGGCGACGCCGCCACGCGCTACCGCGAAGACCCGGTGCGCATCATCCGCGCCGTGCGCTTCGCCGCCAAGCTCGCGCCGCTGGGCTTCTCGCTCGACCCCAAGACCGGCGCGCCGCTGGTCGCCTCGCAGGCCCTGCTGGCCGACGTGCCGCAGAGCCGCCTGTTCGACGAAATGCTCAAGCTGCTGCAGACCGGCCACGCCATCGCCACCATCGAGCAGTTGCGCAAGCTCGGCCTGGCCACGGGCATCTACCCGCTGCTGGACCTGGTGGTGCAGCGCGCCGACGAGCCCTTCGTCAAGGCCGCCCTCATGGACACCGACCGCCGCGTGGCCGAGGGCAAGCCGGTGGCGCCCAGCTTCCTGCTGGCCAGCGTGCTGTGGGACGACGTGCGCACCGGCTGGAACCGCCGCATCGAACAGCGCCAGCACGTGTTCCCGGCGCTGCAGGACGCGATCGACGAGGTGTTCGACAAGCGCATCGGCGACGTCTCCGGCCGCGGCAAGCTGGCCGCCGACATGCGCGAGATCTGGGTCATGCAGCCGCGCTTCGAGAAGCGCACCGGCAGCGCGCCCTATGGCCTGGTGGACCAGCCGCGCTTCCGCGCCGGCTTCGACTTCATGCGTCTGCGCGCCGACGTCGGCGAGATCGACGAGGCCCTGGCCGAGTGGTGGCAGGAGTTCAGCACCACCGACGACCTGCGCCGCCAGGATCTGATCGACCAGGTGCGCGACGAGCAGAAGAGCCGCACCCGCAAGGCCGCCCCCGGCGCCGAGGCCGCGCCGCGCCCGGCACGGCTGCGCGCCCGCGCCCCGGCGCAAGACCTGTCTCTTATACACATCT
>NZ_JAELTO010000336.1 GCF_016428875.1 Xylophilus sp. ASV27 | reverse complement strand
CCCCCCCCCCCCCCCCCCCCCCCCCCCCCCCCCCCCCCCCCCCCCCCCCCCCCCCCCCCCCCCCCCCCCCCCCCCCCCCCCCCCCCCCCCCCCCCCCCCCCCCCCCCCCCCCCCCCCCCCCCCTTTCTAATGATCCGGCCCCCACCGAGATCTACACTAGGTTCTCTTCGTCGGCAGCGTCAGATGTGTATAAGAGACAGGGCTTGCGCCGCCGAGGGTCCCGTTCCACTGCCGCCCATAGGGCACCAGCGCCGTGACGGCCAGCGGATGACCACCCACGTCCATGTAGTGCACGTATCGCGGCATGACCATGGCCGCGTTGACTGA
>NZ_JAELTO010000038.1 GCF_016428875.1 Xylophilus sp. ASV27 | reverse complement strand
TCTGCGTGACCGGAGCCAATCGCCATGATTCGGTAGTCTTCGAGGACTTGGTCGATGCCCTGCCTGCCGTGGGCGGCAAGCCCGGCAGGCCACGCCGCCGGCCCGGCAAGCTGCATGCGGACAAGGGTTATGACTACCCCCGGTGCCGCGTCCACCTCAAGCGCCGCGGTATCCAGGATCGTATTGCTCGCAAAGGCATCGAGCGCAATGACAGGCTCGGGCGCCATCGGTGGGTGGTCGAGCGTACCCATGCTTGGCTGGCCGCGTTTGGCAAGCTGCGAACCCGCTTCGAGCGCCGCATCGACATTCATGTCGCGCTGCTTTCCCTGGCTTGTTGTGTCATCTGTGCTCGCAACCTCCCTTTGTTTTGTTAGCCGCTCTAAGTCTCAGGGTTGTCGTGAAGGGTCGACGGCCGTGCTTCTGTCTTGACCAGCCCTGTCGATTTATCCATACTGTTGTTCATGGGTGAACGCAACAGCGCACCTGTCTAGCGCCTTACAAGAACGCTGTGTAGCCCAAGGCGCGAGAGGCAGGTGAGGTTCGGGGAACGAGAGATAGCCGAACCAAGAGAGCAATCAACGCTCGGCGGTAAAACGCCAGGGTGGAAGTGTTCGGGGTTGCATGCGCAATCGCCCCTACATGAAGCCTCAGTGAACAAAAGCACCGTGAGGTGCGGCAATCGAGGTTCGTGCGAGCCTGGCAAACCCATAAGCACGAACCGCCGCATCAACAGCACCGGCTCTCGCCAAGCGCGTTCGCTTGTGAGGCCTTCATTCCAACTTCACTCTCTGTCGCCAGCCAGCGCGACCAGCAATTTCATGCTCGGCAAGCCAAGCGGCTTGATGCGCCGAAGCCGACTGCATTCGCCCCTGCCAGCGGATTCGCCGGCACGTCCGACACTCCAACCGTACCGACGATTGCAAGCTCGGGCGACTTGCCCAAGATCATTTTCATCGAGCAGCTGTCCGCCCTCATTGGAAAGACTGCCACCACGATCCGCACTTGCGCCACCAACGCGAAGTACGCGCACCTGATCCCCCGCCACTTCAGCATCACCAATCTGAGCCTGCGTCGACGACGCGATCGGCCGGGTGCTGACGCAACTGCGCGCACTGGGGCTGGACGACAACACCATCGTGCTCTTCACCAGCGACCACGGCGATCTGCTGGGGGATCGCGGGCTGCTGCTCAAGGGTGGCCTGCACTACCGGGCGCTGACGCGCGTGCCCTTCGTATGGCGCGACACTGCCGGCCAGCGCAGCGCGCTGCGTTCTGCGGACCTGGCCCAGACCACCGACATCGGCGTCACGGTGCTGGAGCGGGCCGGGCTCGCGCCGGCCAACGGCGCACATGGACAGTCCCTGCTGCCCAGCATCCGGAACACGCCCGCGCCGGCGCGGCGCACGCACCTAGTGATCGAGGAAGAGGGACAGCGCCGCGACTTCGGCCTGGCACGGCGGGTGCGGATGCGCACCCTGCTGACGGCACAGCACCGGCTCACGCTCTACGACGGCGAGACCTGGGGCGAGTGCTATGAACTCGCCGAGGACCCGGACGAGTTGCGCAACCTCTGGCATCTGCCGCAGGCGCGCGGCCTGCGCGCCGAACTCGGGCTGCAACTGGCGCGCGCCATGCTGGAACAGGCCGACACCAGCCCCTATCCAGAGGCCTCCGCGTAAACTGGCGGCAGCACGGGGGGGACATGACGCGGATCAACCCGCCATGAGCAGGACATGGAGGGACGGATGGGCGGCAAGAGGCGGCGATTTCTGGCGCGAGCCTCATGGGTCCCCATCGTGGGCAACATTCCCAGCCACTGCGAGGCGCCGGCCCGGCCGATCGGCGGGCGCTTGCACCTCGCCGGCGGCACACCCTGTTTGACTACCGTGCGAGCGTGCGCGGGGCCTGGCATCTCCGGGATGCGTGCAGCACAGGACACGCTGCGGTCCCTGGCCGGAACGAACCGATCCTGATCCAGCAGGCTGTCAGGCGAAGCGAGCAGCTACTGGCGTCCGGGCCTGCACGGGGCCTAGCGGATGCGATGGTAGGATGCATTTATTTACCATTGCTCCTCCGGATCGAATGGCTGCCGTCGACCTCCTCTCCAAGAACTCCTCCACCTTCGCCCTGCCGGGTCTCGGCAAGACATTGGTCGCCGCCGGCATGCTGGAGCAGAAACGCGCGGAGGAACTGTACCGCCGCTCGCAGACGGCGCGCACCAGCTTCATTGCCGAACTCACGGGCTCGGGCGCGGTATCGCCGTCCGAGTTGGCACGCACCATGTCCACGGCGTTCGGCGCGCCCCTGCTGGATCTGGCGGCGGTCGATCCGATGCGCCTGCCGCGCGAGCTATTGGAACCCAAGATCTGCCAGTCCTACCGCATATTGGTCCTGCGCAAATGCGGCAACCGCCTGATCGTCGCCACGGCCGACCCCACCGACCAGGAGGTGGTGGAGAAGATCAAGATCTCGACCCAGCTGGGCGTGGACTGGGTGATCGTCGAGTACGACAAGCTCTCCAGGCTGGTCGAGTCCCAGTCGCCGAGCGCGGCCGACACGCTCGATAGCTTGCTGGGCACGGAGTTCCAGTTTGACGCGGAGGCGCAGCAGGACGTATCGGCCGCCGATACCCGCAACGCCAAGGTGGAAGACGCGCCGATCGTAAAGTTCCTGCAGAAGATGCTGCTCGAAGCCTTTCACATGCGCGCATCGGACCTGCATTTCGAGCCTTACGAGCACAACTACCGGGTGCGCTTCCGCATCGACGGCGAACTGCGCGAGCATGCCTCGCCCCCGATCGCCATCAAGGACAAGCTGGCCTCGCGCATCAAGGTGATCTCGCGGCTGGACATATCCGAAAAGCGCGTGCCGCAGGACGGCCGCATGAAGCTCAAGGTCGGGCCGGACCGGGTGATCGACTTGCGTGTCAGCACGCTGCCCACGCTGTTCGGCGAGAAGATCGTGATCCGTATCCTGGACCCGAGCAGTGCCAAGCTCGGCATCGATGCGCTGGGCTACGAGCCCGAAGAAAAGGAGCGGCTGATGCACGCCATCGGCCGGCCCTACGGCATGGTGCTGGTGACCGGGCCGACCGGCTCGGGCAAGACCGTCTCGCTCTACACCTGCCTGAACCTGCTGAACCAGCCGGGGGTGAACATCGCCACGGCAGAAGACCCGTCGGAAATCAACCTGCCCGGCGTCAACCAGGTCAACGTGAACGAGAAGGCCGGGCTGACCTTTGCCGTGGCCCTCAGGTCCTTCCTGCGGCAGGATCCTGACATCATCATGGTCGGCGAAATCCGCGACCTGGAAACCGCCGACATCTCGATCAAGGCCGCGCAGACCGGCCACCTGGTGCTGTCCACGCTGCACACCAACGACGCCCCGACCACGCTGACGCGCATGCGCAACATGGGCATCGCGCCCTTCAATATCGCCTCCAGCGTGATCCTGATCACCGCGCAGCGCCTGGCGCGCCGGCTGTGCCCCCAGTGCAAGGAGCCGGCCGACATCCCGCGCAGCGCTCTGCTGGGTGCAGGCTTCCAGGAAGAACAGATCGACGGCAGCTGGAAGCCCTACCGGGCCGTGGGCTGCCCGGCCTGCAACCATGGTTACAAGGGCCGGGTCGGCATCTACCAGGTGATGCCGATCTCCGAAGCCATCCAGGCCATCATCCTGCGCGACGGCAGCGCCACCGAGATCGCGGCGCAGGCGCGCGCCGAGGGCGTGCGCTCGCTGCGCGAGTCGGGCCTGCGCAAGGTGCAGCAGGGCCTGACCTCGCTCGAGGAAGTGCTCGCCGTGAGCAACGAGTAGAACAAGCACCGGGAAACGGTACCAAGGGGGCGATATGGCAACGGCTGCGTCGAGGGATATCAGGGAACACGTCTTCGAATGGGAGGGCAAGGACCGCCAGGGCAAGGTCGTGCGCGGCGAGATCCGCGCCGGCGGCGAGAACCAGGTACAGGCCACGCTGCGGCGCCAGGGCGTGCTGCCGACCAGGATCAGGAAGCGGCGGCTGCGCTCGGGCAAGAGGATCAGGCCCAGGGACATCGCCATCTTCACCCGGCAGCTCGCCACCATGATGAAGGCCGGCGTGCCCCTGCTGCAGTCTTTCGACATCGTCGGCCGCGGCAACACCAACGCGAGCGTGACCCGGCTGCTCAACGAAATACGGTCCGACGTGGAAACCGGCAGCTCGCTTTCGTCCGCCTTCCGCAAGCACCCGATGTACTTCGACAGCCTGTACTGCAACCTGGTGGAGGCCGGCGAGGCGGCCGGTATCCTGGAGGCTCTGCTGGACCGGCTGGCCACCTACATGGAGAAGACCGAGGCGATCAAGTCCAAGATCCGGTCGGCCCTTATGTACCCGACCGCCGTGCTGGTCGTGGCCTTCGTGGTGGTCGCGGTGATCATGATCTTCGTGATCCCGGCCTTCAAGGAGGTGTTCACCTCCTTCGGCGCCGACCTGCCGGCGCCCACCCTGTTCGTGATCGCCGTCAGCGAGTTCTTCGTGTCCTACTGGTGGCTGATCTTCGGCGCGCTGTTCGGCGGCGTGTATTTCTTCTTCCAGGCCTGGCGGCGCAACGAGAAGATGCAGCGCACCATGGACCGGCTGCTGCTGAAGGTGCCGGTCTTCGGCAAGCTGATAGAGAAGTCCTGCGTGGCGCGCTGGACACGCACGCTCTCGACCATGTTTGCCGCAGGCGTGCCGCTGGTCGAGGCCCTGGACTCGGTGGGCGGCGCTTCGGGCAACTCGGTCTATGCGCTCGCGACGGAGCGCATCCAGCAGGAGGTCTCCACCGGCACCAGCCTCACGGTGGCCATGGGCAACGCCAGCATCTTTCCCCCCATGGTGATCCAGATGTGCGCCATCGGCGAGGAGTCGGGCTCCATCGACCACATGCTGGGCAAGGCGGCGGATTTCTATGAAGACGAGGTGGACGAGATGGTCAAGGGGCTCTCCAGCCTGATGGAGCCGATCATCATCGTGTTCCTCGGCACGCTGATCGGGGGCATCGTGGTGTCGATGTACCTGCCCATCTTCAAGCTCGGCCAGGTCGTCTGATGGGACTGTCGCCCGAGATCGACGCCGCGCTGGCCGGCCTGCTGGGCCTGCTGGTCGGCAGCTTCCTGAACGTGGTCATCCACCGCCTGCCGCTCATGCTGGAGCGCCAGTGGGCGGCCGAATGCGCGTCCATGGCGGCCGGCGACGACGCCCCGGTGGCGCCGGCCGGGGAGTCCTTCAACCTCGTGGCGCCGCGCTCGCGCTGCCCGTCATGCGGCCACGGCATCCGCTGGTACGAGAACCTGCCGGTGCTGAGCTGGCTGGCGCTGCGCGGCCGCTGCTCGGCCTGCAAGGCCCCGATCAGCCCGCGCTACCCGCTCGTGGAACTGGCGAGCGCAGCGCTGTTTGCCTTCTGCATCTGGCGCTGGGGCGTGACCCCCACGGCGGGCGCCTGGTGCGCCTTCTCCGCGGCGGTTCTGGCGCTGGCGCTGATCGACTGGGACACCACGCTGCTGCCGGACGACATCACCCTGCCCCTGCTCTGGGGCGGCCTGATCGCCGCCGTACCGGCCTGGACCGGCGTGCCGCTGGCCAGCGCCGTGTGGGGCGCGGTGGCCGGCTACCTGTCGCTCTGGATCATCTACTGGGCCTTCAAGCTGCTGACCGGCAAGGAGGGCATGGGCTACGGCGACTTCAAGCTGTTCGCCGCGCTCGGCGCCTGGTTCGGCTGGCAGGCGCTGGTGCCGCTGATCCTGGTCGCCTCCGTGATCGGGGCCGTCGTCGGCATCGCCATGAAGCTGCGCAGCAGCCTGCGCGAAGGCGGCTACGTGCCTTTCGGCCCGTTCCTCGCCGCAGCCGGCCTTGGCGGCATGGCCTTCGGGCCGGAGTGGGCGCTGCGCCTCATCGGCTTCTGATGCCCATGCGCAAGCTCGGCCTGACCGGCGGCATCGGCAGTGGCAAGAGCACGGTGGCCGCGCTGCTGGCCCGGCGCGGCGCGGTGGTGATCGATGCCGACGCCCTGTCGCGCGCGAGCACCGCGCCCGGCGGCGCGGCGATCCCACGCATCATCGAAGCCTTCGGCGCGGACTTCGTGCAGCAGGACGGCGCGCTGGACCGCGCCCGCATGCGCGCCCTCGCGTTCTCCGACGCGCAGGCCCGGCTGCGGCTGGAGGCGATCGTGCATCCACTGGTAAGACAGGCAACCGAAGCTCTGACGGAGAAGGCGCGCCGCGCGGGCGTGCGCTGGGTGGTGCACGACGTACCGCTGCTGGTGGAGTCCGGCCGCTGGGCGGCCCAGGTCGACCGGGTGCTGGTGGTGGACTGCCGCACGGAGACGCAGATAGCGCGCGTCATGGCGCGCAGCGGCATGGACGAGGACGCCGTGCGCCAGGTGATCGCGGCGCAGGCCAGCCGGCTGCAACGCCGGCGCGCAGCCGATCTGGTGCTCTACAACGACGCCTGCACCCTGCCCGAACTGGCGGCCACGGTGGACTTGGCCGCCACCTACTTGGGACTATGATGGCCGGCGTGATTCTTTACGAATATCCCTTCAACGAACGCATCCGGACCTACCTGCGGCTCGAACAACTGTTCCGCCGCCTTGGCGAACTGGTCCCCCGCGAGCACCCGCTGGACCACCACTATGCGCTCGCCTCCATGTTCGAGATCATGGACGTCGCGGCCCGCGCCGACCTCAAGTCCGACGTGATGAAGGATCTGGAAAAGCAGAAGCACCAGCTCGATGCTTACCGCGGCAATCCGTCGATTGCCGAGGGCGTGCTGGACGAGGTCATCGCCCAGATCGACCGTTGCTTCGAGTCGCTGAACCACCAGAACGGCAAAGCCGGCCTGGCGCTCACCGAGAACGACTTCCTGATGAGCATCCGCAGCCGCATCGGCATACCGGGCGGCACCTGCGGCTTCGACCTGCCGGCCTACTACGCCTGGCAGCACCGCGGCGCTGCCGAGCGCAGCGCCGAGATCGGCGGCTGGGCCTCCACGCTCGCGCCGCTGGCCGAGTCGGTCTACCTGCTGCTCAAGCTGCTGCGCGACTCGGGCCTGCCGCAGAAGGTCATGGCCCAGCACGGCCAGTTCCAGCAGACCCTGCCGCAGGGCCGCAGCTTCCAGTTGCTGCGCCTGCGCCTGGACCCTGCCACCGGCTTGGTGCCCGAGATCAGCGGCAACCGGCTGATGGTGTCGGTCCGCCTGATGCGCCACGAGGCCGATGGCCGGCTGCGCGCCTCCAACGAGGACGCCGGCTTCGAATTGACGCTGTGTTCATGAGCCGGCGTCGCCCCAGGACCGGCCGCCCTCTTCAGGACTGAGATGGGACAGCGCATGGACCACGATCCGACGGTATACGCACAGGCCCGGCCCGGCGAGCGCGTGGTGTCCTGCCCGCAGTGTCGGGGCGACAGCGTCTACGCGCCGCGCAACCCGTTCCGCCCTTTCTGCAGTGCGCGCTGCAAGGGCGTGGACTTCGGCGCCTGGGCCAGCGAGGCGTTCCGCGTGCCGAACGAGGCGCCGCCCGAGGACGGGCCGTACGGCGATCCGCGCCTGCAGTAGCCGCTTTTTGAACGGAATAACGCTGAAGCCCAGATAGTACCTGGGCTTATAGCTATTATTTTAATAGCAAAAAGCGCTATGCATCAGCGATGCGTCGGCCCGCTGAACCCACGTTCTTCCGCCATCCAGGCCAGCACCGGATAGGCGCCCGGCAGCACCGGCGCCACCCGCAAGGGCAGGTGCTCCCAGGACATCTGCTGGCCCTCGCGCATCTCGAACTCGCCCTGCCACGCATGGACGCGGCACCAGTGCAGCCGCACCAGCGCGTGGGGATAGTCGTGCTCGGTCACCTTCCAGACCTCGGCCGGGCCGATGGTGATGCCCAGTTCCTCGATCAGTTCGCGGCGCAGGGCCTGCTCCACCGTCTCGCCCGCCTCGAGCTTGCCGCCGGGAAACTCCCAGTAGCCGGCATAGGGCTTGCCCGCCGGACGGCTGCTCAGCAGCATGGCGCCATCCGGGCGCAGCAGGATGCCGACCGCGACCTCGGTGTGGGCGCGCGGGGCGTCGTCGGCCTCAGCCATCGTGCCGCCCCGCATAGTCGCGCGCGAACTGGTAGGCGACGCGGCCACTGCGCGAACCGCGCTCCAGCGCCCATACCAGGGCTTCCGGCCGGGCCGCCGCGATCGCGGCCTCCGATACGCCGAAGTGGCGCAGCCACTGGCCGGTGATGCTCAGGTACTCGTCCTGGGTGAACGGATAGAAGCTGACCCAGAGGCCGAAGCGTTCGGACAGCGAGATCTTCTCCTCCACCACCTCGCCCGGATGGATCTCCCCGTCGTCCGACGTGGTGTAGCTGAGGTTGTCCTTCATGTGCTCGGGCAGCAGGTGGCGCCGATTGCTGGTCGCATAGATCAGCACGTTCGGCGTGGCGGCCGCCACCGAGCCGTCGAGGATGGACTTCATCGCCTTGTAGCCCGGCTCGCCGTCCTCGAAGCTCAGGTCGTCGCAGAAGACGACGAACTTCTCGGGCCGCCCGGAGACGATGTCCACGATGTCCGGCAGGTCGGTCAGGTCGGCCTTGTCGACCTCGATCAGGCGCAGGCCCTGGGGCGCGAACGCATTGAGGCAGGCCTTGATCAGCGAGGACTTGCCGGTGCCGCGCGCGCCCGTGAGCAGCACGTTGTTGGCCGGGCGCCCCTCTACGAACTGGCGCGTGTTGCGCTCGATCCTCTCCTTCTGGGTGTCGATCTCGCGCAGCTCCTCCAGCGCCAGCACCGCCACGTGGCGCACCGGCTCCAGCCGCGCCAGGCCGTTGCCGCGCTTGCGATAGCGCCACGCAATGGCCGCGCCCCATTCGGGCTCGGACAAGGCTTGCGGCAGCACCGCTTCCAGCCGGGTCAGCAGGCGCTCGGCATGCGCCATCAGGTGTTCGAATTTCTCGTTCAAGCTCAGTCTCCATCAGAGCGCAATGGCATTCACGGAGTCTCTGTCTTCATTCCAGGGCACCGGAAGGGGGTTGGCGAAGACACGCAGTGCGAAGCCTGGGGGAGAGTCACGACCGGTAATCGGCGTTGATGCTGACGTAGTCGTGGCTGAAATCGCAGGTCCAGACCGTGTCGGCCGCATCGCCGCGCCCCAGGCCGACGCGCACCGTGATTTCGCTCTGCTTCATCACGCGCTGGCCATCCTCCTCGCGGTACGCGGGATGGCGGCCGCCCCGCGTGGCCACGTGCACGTCGTCCAGGTACAGTTCGATGCCGCTCTGCTCCAGGTCGGCGATGCCGGCGTAGCCGACCGCCGCCAGGATGCGGCCCAGGTTCGGGTCGCTCGCGTAGAAGGCGGTCTTCACCAGCGGCGAATGGGCGATGGCATAGGCCACCTGGCGGCATTCGTCGCCGGTCTTGCCGCCTTCGACGCGCACGGTGATGAACTTGGTCGCGCCCTCGCCATCGCGCACGATGGCCTGCGCCAGTTGCCGCGCCACGCCGAGCATGGCGGCCTCCAGGGCCCGGCCCTCGGCGCTGTCGAGCGACTCGATCGGGGCGTGGCCCGCCTTGTGCGTCGCCACGACGATGAAGGAGTCGTTGGTGGAGGTATCGCCGTCGATGGTGACGCGGTTGAAAGAGCCCTCGGCCAGCCGCCTGGCCAAGTGCTGCAGCGCCGCCGGCGCCACCTTGGCGTCGGTGGCCAGGAAGCCCAGCATGGTGGCCATGTTCGGGCGGATCATGCCGGCGCCCTTGCTGATGCCGGTGACGGTCACCGTCGCGCCGCCCACCGTCGCCTGCGCGCTGAAGGCCTTGGGCACGGTGTCGGTGGTCATGATGCCTTCGGCCGCACGCGCCCAGTGCGCGGGCTGCGCGTCGGCGATCGCGGCGGGCAGGCCGGCCTCGATGCGCTCCACCGGCAACGGCTCCATGATGACGCCGGTGGAAAACGGCAGCACCTGCTCCGGCGCCACGCCCAGCAGGCGCGCCGCTGCCGCGCAGGTGGCGTGCGCGCGCGCCAGGCCGTCCGCGCCGGTGCCGGCGTTGGCATTGCCGGTGTTGATCACCATGGCGCGGATGCCCGCGCCGCCCTGCAGGTGCTCGCGGCAGACCTGCACCGGCGCGGCGCAGAAGCGGTTCTGGGTGAACACGCCGGCCACGCTCGCGCCCTCGTCGAGCAGGAACACGGTCAGGTCCTTGCGGTGGGCCTTGCGGATGCCGGCCTCCGCAACTCCGATGCGCACGCCGTCGATGGCATGCAGGGCGCTGGCGTCAGGAGCGGAAAGATTCACGGGCATGGTGTTTGCGTTTTCTCTGCCGGGTCGGTCGGCATCGGATTCAAGGGTGCAGGCCGGCTAAGCGGGCCCGTTCGGGAAACACCGCGGAACCGGCTTTGCCTGGCCGCGGGTGCTGCCTCCGCAAGGAGGTTGACATGGCGACACGCCGTGCGCCAAGCCTGGGGACCTGCCTCACGTCAACTGGCCGTGGCAGTTCTTGAACTTCTTGCCGCTGCCGCAGGGGCAGGGATCGTTGCGGCCGACCCGCGGCATCTCGCCGGCCGCCAGTGCGGCGGCAGCGGCCAGGGGCGCCCGGCTGCCGCCCGCCGACACGACCTCGACCTCGCCGGTCTCCGTCGGTGCCTGGTAGGACACGTTGGAGATCGCCTCGGCGCGGCTCTCCATCGCCTCGGCCGCTTCGCCCACCTGCTCGCGCGACTGGATCTGCACCGTCATCAGCACGCGCGTGACCTCGGCCTTGACCGCGTCGAGCAGTTGGCCGAACAGTTCGAAGGCCTCGCGCTTGTATTCCTGCTTGGGCTGCTTCTGCGCATAGCCGCGCAGGTGGATGCCCTGGCGCAGGTAGTCGAGCGCCGCCAGGTGCTCGCGCCAGTGCGAGTCGATACTCTGCAGCAGCACCACGCGCTCGAACTGCGTGAACTGCTCGCCGCCGACCACTGCCACCTTGGCTTCGAACGCGGCATCGGCCGCCGCGAGCACCTTGTTCAGGATGTCCTCGTCGGTGATGGCGCTGGAGGCCTCGACTTCGGCGGCCAGGGACATCGGCAACTGCCATTCCTCGGCCAGGGCCTTCTCCAGCGCCGGCAGGTCCCACTGCTCCTCGACCGACTCGGCCGGCACGTACCGGCGCACCAGGTCGGTGAAGGTGCTCTGGCGCAGGCCGTTGATCTGCGGCGTGAGGTCCTGGGCGTCGAGGATCTCGTTGCGCTGCTGGTAGATGACCTTGCGCTGGTCGTTGGAGACGTCGTCGTACTCCAGCAACTGCTTGCGCACGTCGAAGTTGCGCGCCTCGACCTTGCGCTGCGCGCTCTCGATGCTGCGGGTGACGATGCCGGCCTCGATCGCCTCGCCCTCGGGCATCTTCAGGCGTTCCATGATGGCCTTGACCCGGTCGCCTGCAAAGATGCGCATCAGCGAATCGTCCAGGCTCAGGTAGAAGCGCGAAGACCCCGGGTCGCCCTGGCGGCCCGAACGGCCGCGCAGCTGGTTGTCGATGCGGCGCGATTCATGGCGCTCGGTGGCGATGATGCGCAGGCCGCCCTGGGCGGTGACGAAGGCATGGTCCTTCTCCCACTGCGCGCGCGTATCGGCGATGCGCTGCTGCTTCGCGGCCTCGTCCAGGGACTCGTCCGCCTCGATCGCCTGCACCATCTTCTCCAGGCTGCCGCCCAGCACGATGTCGGTGCCGCGGCCCGCCATGTTGGTGGCGATGGTGATCATCCTGGGCCGGCCGGCCTGGGCGACGATGTCGGCCTCGCGCGCGTGCTGCTTGGCGTTGAGCACCTGGTGCGGCAGCTTCTCGCGCTCAAGCAGCTGGGCGATGATTTCGGAGTTCTCGATGGAGGTGGTGCCCACCAGCACCGGCTGGCCGCGCTCATGGCAATCGCGGATGTCCTGGATCGCCGCCTCGTACTTTTCCTTGGTGGTCTTGTAGACGCGGTCGAGCTGGTCGGTACGCCTGCTGGGCCGGTTGGGCGGGATGACGATGGTTTCCAGGCCGTAGATCTCCTGGAACTCGTAGGCCTCGGTATCGGCCGTGCCGGTCATGCCCGCGAGCTTGCCGTACAGGCGGAAATAGTTCTGGAAGGTGATCGAGGCCAGGGTCTGGTTCTCGGCCTGGATCTCCACGCCCTCCTTGGCTTCGACGGCCTGGTGCAGGCCTTCGCTCCAGCGGCGCCCGGCCATGAGGCGGCCGGTGAATTCGTCGACGATGACGATCTCGCCGTTCTGCACCACGTAGTGCTGGTCGCGGTGGTACAGATGCGCCGCGCGCAGCGCAGCGTACAGGTGGTGCATCAGCGAGATGTTGGCCGGGTCGTACAGCGAGGCCCCCTCCGGCAGCAGGCCCTGCGCCACCAGGATGCGCTCGGCGCTTTCATGGCCCTGCTCGGTCAGGAACACCTGGCGGCTCTTCTCGTCGATGGTGAAGTCGCCGGGCTTGGTCACGCCCTCGCCGGTGCGCGGGTCGGCCTCGCCCTCCTGGCGCACCAGCAGCGGCACCACGCGGTTCATCGCCACGTAGGTGGCCGTGTGGTCCTCGGCCTGGCCGCTGATGATCAGCGGGGTGCGCGCCTCGTCGATCAGGATCGAGTCCACCTCGTCGACGATGGCGTAGTGCAGCCCGCGCTGCACGCGGTCGCCCACCTCGTAGACCATGTTGTCGCGCAGGTAGTCGAAGCCGTACTCGTTGTTGGTGCCGTAGGTGATGTCGGAGCCGTAGGCGGCCTGCTTCTCCTCGCGCGGCAGGTTGGGCAGGTTGATGCCCACGGTCAGGCCCAGGAAGTTGTAGAGCCGCGCCATCCATTCGGCGTCGCGCTGCGCGAGGTAGTCATTGACCGTCACCACGTGCACGCCCTTGCCGGTCAGCGCATTGAGGTAGACCGGCAGCGTCGCGGTCAGGGTCTTGCCTTCGCCGGTGCGCATTTCGGCGATCTTGCCGTTGTGCAGGGCCATGCCGCCGAGCAGTTGCACGTCGAAGTGGCGCATCTTCATGACCCGCTTGGAACCCTCGCGCACCACGGCAAAGGCCTCCGGCAGCAGCTTGTCGAGCGACTCGCCGCCGGCCACGCGCTGCCGGAACTCGTCGGTCTTGGCACGGAGCCGGGCGTCGTCGAGCTTCTCCAACTCGGGCTCCAGGGCGTTGATGCGGGCCACGACGGCGCGGTACTGCTTGAGCAGGCGGTCGTTGCGGCTGCCGAAGAGTTTGGTGAGAAAGTTGGTAGCCATGCATGCGGGAGCGCCCCACCGCCACGTTCAGTACGTGCAGGGCGATCCATCCTCAGGAGTTGTGAAGTGGAATCCGGAAGCGCGCTGCACGCAAGAGCTGTGCAGCGCGCCGCCGCGTCGACCAAACCCCGGATTTTAGCGTCCGGCACCCGCCCGGGACGCGAGCCCGATAATCGGCGCCGGACACGCCGGCTTCTCCGCTGGCGAACAGCCTCCATCCACTCCTGAATGCACCGACGCCACCACGCCATTCCCCTGCTGCAGGCCGCGCGCGAAGCCCCAACCCTGGCGCGCCTGACCGAGTTGGCGCGCGACTCGGGCGAGCGCCTGCGGCAGATCGAGCCGCTGCTGCCGCCCGGCCTGCGCGCGACGGTGAAGCCGGGCCCGATCGATGGCGAGAACTGGTGCCTGCTGGTGGACAGCAGCTCCGCCGCCGCCAAGCTGCGGCAGTTGCTGCCGGCCCTCATGGCCCACCTGCGCAGCAAGGGCTGGGCCGTGCAGACGATTCGGCTCAAGGTGCAGGGCCGGCGCGCCTGACAAACAACAAAGCCCGGACGCATGCATGCGTCCGGGCCCGGGTATGGTGCCGATTATCGGATTCGAACTGATGACCTACCGCTTACAAGGCGGTTGCTCTACCAACTGAGCTAAATCGGCGGAACCGGCATTCTAGCGAAGGGCCTGGGAGTGCCCGGGCTACTTCACGCGCTTGAGCGAGGGGCGCGGGCCGCCGCTCGGGGGTGGACGCGGCGGCTCGTCCTTGGGGCCGCCGCCTTCGGGCGCGGCAGCGGGCTCCTGCGGCTCATCGACCGCCACGAGCTGCACCACCCGCTGCTCGCTCTCCGCGGCAGGCACGGCGTCCTCGGACCGCGTGGAGGGCGCCGGCGGCGCCACATCGGTCGGCTCGAGATCGGTCGTCATGGGGAAGGCCATGCCCTGGCCGTTCTCCCGCGCATAGATCGCCATGACGCGGCTCACCGGCACCATGATCTCGCGCGAGGTGCCGGCGAAGCGGGCCTTGAACTCGATGAAATCATTGCCCAGCTGCAATCCGCTGGTGGCGTCGTAGCTGATGTTGAGCACGATCTCGCCGTTCTTCACGTACTCGCGCGGGACCTGGACCGCCTCGTCCACGCGCACGGCGACATAGGGCGTCAGCCCGTTGTCGGTGCACCACTCGTAGAGCGCGCGGATCAGGTAGGGCCGGGTCGAAGTCGATTCCAGGGCGTTCATTGCAAAGCCCTCCTACTTGCGCATCACCTTCTCGGACGGCGTCAGCGCCTCGATGTAGGCAGGGCGCGAGAAGATGCGCTCGGCATACTTCAGCAGCGGAGCGGCGTTCTTGCTGAGGTCGATCCCGTAGTAGTCCAGGCGCCAGAGCAGCGGCGCAATGGCGACGTCGAGCATCGAGAAGTTTTCCCCCAGCATGTACTTGTTCTTGAGGAACACCGGCGCGAGTTGCGTCAGGCGGTCGCGGATGTGCGCGCGCGCCTTCTCCAGCGCCTTCTCGTTGCCCTTGGTGGCGCGCGATTCGAGCACGTTGACGTGCACGAACAGCTCCTTCTCGAAATTGAGCAGGAACAGGCGCACGCGGGCGCGGTCGACCGGGTCGCCGGGCATCAGCTGAGGATGCGGGAAGCGCTCGTCGATGTACTCGTTGATGATGTTCGACTCGTACAGGATCAGGTCGCGCTCGACCAGGATCGGCACCTGGCCGTAGGGGTTCATCACGCTGATGTCTTCGGGCTTGTTGTAGAGGTCCACGTCGCGGATCTCGAAGTCCATCCCTTTTTCGAACAGCACGAAGCGGCAGCGGTGGGAGAAGGGGCAGGTGGTTCCCGAGTAAAGCACCATCATGGTGGAAGGCTCCTAGAAATCGAAGGAGTGGGCACGTCCTGCGCTCCCACTCCAGAAAATGCCAACGCGCGGGGCAAGCCCGCGCGCGGCCGTGCGTCTTGCGATGCGGCGCCTACCGGACGTCCTTCCAGTAGGCGGCGTTCAAGCGCCACGCGATGAAGGTGAAGACCGCCAGGAACAGCAGCACCCAGACGCCCACCCGCACGCGGGTGTTCTGCGCCGGCTCGCCCATCCACTGCAGGTAATTCACCAGATCACCAACCGACTGGTCGAACTGCAGCGGCGACAGGGTACCGGGCGCGACCTGCTCCCAGCCGGTGAACACCTGCGTGGCATGGCCATGCTCCTCGCGCTGCGCATAGACCGGGCGACGCTCGCCCTGCAGTTGCCACAGCGGGTTGGGCATGCCGACATTGGGGAACGCCAGGTTGTTCCAGCCGGTGGGGCGCGTGTCGTCGCGGTAGAAGGTGCGCAGGAAGGTGTAGAGATAGTCGGGGCCGGAGCCGCCCATGCCGGCGCGGGAGCGCGCAATCAGGGTGAGGTCGGGCGGGGTGCCGCCGAACCACTCCTTGGCCTGCTTCGGATCCATCGCGGCCTTCATGGTTTCGCCCACCTTGTCGGTGGTGAACAGCAGGTTGTCCTTGATCTGCTTCTCGGTCAGGCCGATGTCCTGCAGCCGGTTGTAGCGCATGAAAGCCGCGGAGTGGCAGCCCAGGCAGTAGTTGACGAAGATCTTGGCGCCGTGCTGCAGCGACTGCAGGTCGTTGGTCTTGTTCGGCGCCCGGTCCAGGGCGATGCCGCCCTCGGATGCATGCGCGCCGGCAGCCATACCCGCAGCGGCGACCAGCACGAGCAGGAATTTCTTTGCGTATCCCGTGATATTCATCGTAGTTCTCTCGTGGCTCGGGCTCAGTGCGCAGCGTAGGTGACGCGATCGGGCACCGGCTTGGGCTCACCCATGCGGCTCCACCAGGGCATCAGCAGGAAGAAGCCGAAATAGAACAGCGTACCGACCTGCGAGACGCGCTCGCCCAGCGGCGAGGGCGGCTGCACGCCCAGATAGGCCAGGATCACGAAGTTGACGACGAAGATGCCGTACAGGTACTTGTGCCAGCCCGGACGGTAGCGGATCGACTTGACCGGGCTGTGGTCCAGCCACGGCAGGAAGAACAGGATGATCACGGAGCCGCCCATGACGACCACGCCCCAGAACTTCGCGTCGATGGACAGCATCATCGCCAGCACGCCCACTGCGAGCAGCGCGATCAGGCCCTTGACGAAGCCACCCATCCGGCTCTTGACGATGGCGAAGATGGCCGCGCCCAGCACGCAGGCGATCAGCGCATACATCATCTCGCTGGTGATGGCGCGCAGCATCGAATAGAAGGGCGTGAAGTACCAGACCGGCGCGATGTGGTTGGGGGTTTTCAGCGAGTCGGCCGGGATGAAGTTGTTGTACTCCAGGAAGTAGCCGCCGGCCTCGGGCGCGAAGAAGATGACGGCGGTGAATACCATCAGGAACACCGAGACGCCGAAGATGTCGTGCACCGTGTAGTACGGATGGAAGGGGATGCCGTCCAGCGGAATGCCCTGCGCGTCCTTGTGCTTCTTGATCTCGACGCCGTCGGGGTTGTTGGAGCCGACTTCGTGCAGCGCAATGATGTGCGCCACGACCAGGCCCAGCAGCACCAGCGGCACGGCGATCACGTGGAAGCTGAAGAAGCGGTTGAGCGTGGCGTCCGACACCACGTAGTCGCCGCGGATCAGCAGCGCCAGATCGGGGCCGACGAAGGGAATGGCGGAGAACAGGTTGACGATCACCTGGGCGCCCCAGTAGGACATCTGGCCCCAGGGCAGCAGGTAGCCCATGAAGGCCTCGGCCATCAGGCACAGGAAGATCGCGCAGCCGAAGACCCACACCAGCTCGCGCGGCTTGCGGTAGGAGCCGTAGAGCAGGCCGCGGAACATGTGCAGGTAGACCACGATGAAGAAGGCCGAGGCCCCCGTGGAGTGCATGTAGCGGATCAGCCAGCCCCAGGGCACGTCGCGCATGATGTACTCGACCGAGGCGAAGGCCTGCGCCGCATCGGGCTTGTAGTGCATCACCAGGAAGATGCCGGTGACGATCTGCAGGACCAGCACCAGCAGCGCGAGCGAGCCGAACACGTACCAGAAGTTGAAGTTCTTCGGCGCGTAGTACTCGCTCATGTGCTCCTTGTAGAGCTTGGAGGCCGGGAACCGGTTGTCGACCCAGTTCAGCAGCTTCGCGCCCAGGGGAGCGTTCGGGGATATTTCCTTGAAATCAGCCATGTCCGTCGTCTCCTCAGGCCTGCTTCTTGTCGTCGCCTATCAGCAGGCGCGTGTCGGACAGGTACATGTGCGGCGGCACCGGCAGGTTGTCCGGCGCGGGCTTGTTCTTGAACACCCGGCCCGCCAGGTCGAAGGTGGAGCCGTGGCAGGGGCAGAGCCAGCCGCCCGGCCAGTCGTTCGGCAGCGACGGCTGCGGACCGGCCTGGAACTTGTCGGTGGGCGAGCAGCCCAGGTGGGTGCAGATGCCGATGACCACCAGGATTTCCGGCTTGATCGAGCGGTGCTCGTTGCGGGCGTACGGGGGCGTGAATTCTTCCGGATGGCGCAGCGATTGCGGATCGGCCAGCTCGGCATCGTGCTTGGACAGGTCGGCCACCTCTTCGGGCGTGCGCTTGACGATCCAGACCGGCTTGCCGCGCCATTCCACGGTGATCTTCTCGCCTACTTTCAGGCCCGCGATGTCGACCTCCACCGCCGCACCGGCGGCCTTGGCCTTCTCGGACGGCTCGAAGGTGCTGACGAACGGGATGGCGGTGGCCACACCTCCCACAGCTCCGGCACAGGTCGATGCAATCAGCCACGTCCGCTTGGCGCTGTCGACCCGGCGCGGGCCGTCGACTAGAGATTCACTCATGGAAATCCTTGATGCTCATCGCTTGATTGGGGTCAACCGGGGATTGTAGCGGAGCGTTTCTTGCGCTTTCAACGCCTGCGCGCAAGGCGCGCCGCCGGGTCGCCACGCGGCCCGCGGGCTGCGATACTCGCTGCCATTCAACCAACTCCGGAGGTCAGCGCCATGGGCATATTGCAGGAATTCAAGAGCTTTGCCATGAGAGGCAACGTCATCGATCTCGCGGTGGGCGTGATCATCGGCGGGGCGTTCGGCAAGATCGTCGACTCGATGGTCAGCGACGTCATCATGCCGGTCGCCGGTCTGGTGTTCGGCAAGCTCGACTTTTCCAGCATGTTCTTTGTGCTGGGTCATATTCCTGACGGTGTGCCGCGCGCCTTGGCCGACCTGAAGAAGGCCGGCGTCCCGGTACTGGCCTACGGCAACTTCATCACCGTGGCGGTCAATTTCCTGATCCTTGCCTTCGTGATCTTCGTCATGATCAAGCAGATCAACCGCCTGACGCGCAAGGCGGCGGAAACCCCGCCGCCGCCGGCCGAGACGCCGGAAGATGTGGTGCTGCTGCGCGAGATCCGCGACAGCCTGCGCCGTCCGCTATAATTTTAATAGCATAAAGCCCAGGAAGTACCTGGGCTACAGGCACTTTTCGCTCATATTGGCGGCCAGCGCGCGCGCCATGCGGATGGCCGCGAGCAGGCTGGCCGGGTCGGCCCGGCCGGTGCCGGCGATGTCGAAGGCGGTGCCGTGGTCGGGGCTGGTGCGCACCAGCGGCAGGCCCAGGGTCACGTTCACGCCCTGCTCCACGCCCAGATATTTGACCGGGATCAAACCCTGGTCGTGGTACATGGCTACGACCGCATCGAATTCACCGGCGCGCGCGCGCATGAAGACCGTGTCCGGCGCATAGGGGCCGCGCGCGTCCACGCCCTCGGCCCGTGCGGCGGCGATGGCCGGCGCGATGTGCAGCGACTCCTCATGGCCGAACAGGCCGCCCTCCCCCGCATGCGGATTCAGGCCCGCGACCGCCAGCCGAGGCGCGCGGCCGAGCAGGCGCGCCAGCGCGGCATGGGCGATGCGCAGCGTCTGCAGCACGTTCTGCTCGGTGACGGCGGCGATGGCATCGCGCAGCGACAGGTGGATGCTGACCAGGACCGTGCGCAGCTCGTGGTTGGCCAGCATCATGCGCACCGGCACCTCGGCCACGCCGCGGCCCAGGTGCAGCGCCGCCTCGGCCTGCAGCAGCTCGGTGTGGCCGGGGAAGGGCTCGCCCGCCGCGTGCAGGGCTTCCTTGTGCAGCGGCGCCGTGGCCAGGGCGGCGATCTCGCCGCGCAGCGCGGCCCGCGCGGCCCAGCGCACGCTGGCCGCCGCCTGCCGCCCGGCCTCGGCCGAGACCTGGCCAAAGGCCACCTCGCCCTGCGCCTGCACCACCGGCAGCACCGGAATGCAGCGCGGCGGCGCCTGCCAGGCTTCGCCCGCATCCGCGAGCACGGCCACCGGCAGCGCCGGCCCGGCGCCGCTGACCAGCGCCGCCGCCCGGCGCAGCACCGCCAGGTCACCCACGACGAAGCAGCCATGCAGCGCCTGCGGGCTGTCGCGGTAGAGCATGGCGATGGTCTCCGGCCCGATGCCCGCCGGGTCTCCGGCGGTGATGGCGAGCGGCTTCATGCGGGGTTGTCGATGTCGATGAAGCTGTGGCGCAGTCCCAGCTCCTGGGCCACGTGCGCGGCCACGGCCGGCGCGCCGTAGCGCTCGCTGGCGTGGTGGCCGCAGGCGATGAAGGCCACGCCCAGTTCGCGCGCATAGTGCGCCTGCGGCTCGGAAATCTCACCGGTGATGAAGGCGTCGGCGCCGGCCGCGATGGCGGCCTCGAAATAGCCCTGGGCACCGCCGGTGCACCAGGCCACGCGCCGGATCGGGCCTCGCCCCGGGTCGACCAGCAGCACCGGCCGCTCGACGGTGCGCTCGACATGGCGCGCCAGCGCCTCGGCGTCCGCGAAGTCCGCCGCGCCGACGCAGCCGAGCGCCTGCTCGCCGAACCAGGCATCGGCCACCAGGCCGAGCCGTGCGCCCAATTGGGCGTTGTTGCCGAGCGTGGGGTGCGCATCCAGCGGCAGGTGGTAGGCAAACAGGCTGATGTCGTGCGCCAGCAGCAGCGCCAGCCGCTGTTTGAGCCAGCCGGTGACGCGCCCGTCATGGCCGCGCCAGAACAGGCCGTGGTGCACGAACAGGGCGTCGGCGCCGGCCGCCACCGCGGCCTCGATCAGCGCCCGGCTGGCGGTCACGCCCGAGACGAGGTGGCGGATGCCGTCGCGCCCCTCCACCTGCAGCCCGTTCGGGCCATAGTCCTTGAAACGCTCGGGCGCCAGCAGTTCGTCGAAGCGGCGCAGCAGCGCGCCGCGCCCGACCAGGCCGGCAGGGGTGCGGGAAGTGTCCATGCCGCCATTTTCCGCCAGGCCCGCGCCCCAGGCCGCCATCGGCGAGAATCAGGGCCCGCCTCTGACACCCAACGCTTGCGACCTCCGGCCCTTCATGAAACGCTTCTGGCTGCTGTTTTCCCAGACCGTCACCGTCCTGCTGGCGGCGTACTTCGTCATCGCCGTGCTCAAGCCCGACTGGCTCGGCCGGCCCTCTTTCCGCGGCGGCGTGGTGTCGCTGCTGGAGGCCCCCGCCACGCCGCCGGCGCCGCCGGAGCCCGGCAGCCTGGCGGCGGCCGCCAAGAAGGCGGCGCCCGCGGTGGTGAGCATCAGCACCAGCACGGCGCCGCGCAACCCGCGCAGCAATGACCCGTGGTTCCAGTTCTTCTTCGGCGACCAGATCAACCGCCCGCAGACTGGCCTGGGCAGCGGCGTGATCGTCAGCCCCGACGGCTACATCCTCACCAACAACCATGTGGTCGAAGGCGCCGACGAGATCGAGGTCATGCTCAACGACGGCCGCAACGCCAGCGCCAAGGTGATCGGCACCGATCCGGACACCGACCTGGCCGTGCTCAGGATCGCGCTGGACCGGCTGCCGGTGATCGTGCTGGGCAACTCCGACCAGTTGCAGGTGGGCGACAAGGTGCTGGCCATCGGCAACCCCTTCGGCGTCGGGCAGACCGTCACCAGCGGCATCGTCAGCGCGCTGGGGCGCAACCAGCTGGGCATCAACACCTTCGAGAACTTCATCCAGACCGACGCGGCGATCAACCCCGGCAATTCGGGCGGCGCACTGACGGACGTCCACGGCAACCTGCTGGGCATCAACACCGCGATCTACTCGCGCTCGGGCGGCAGCATGGGCATTGGCTTTGCCATTCCCGTCTCCACCGCCCGGCAGGTGCTCGAAGGCATCGTCACCGAAGGCCAGGTGCGGCGCGGCTGGATCGGCGTGGAGCCGAACGAACTCTCGCCCGAACTGGCGGAGACCTTCGGCGTGAAGGCCGCGCAGGGCGTGATCATCACCGGCGTGCTGCAGGCCGGCCCGGCCGCGCACGCCGGCATCCGGCCGGGCGACGTGATCGTGCAGGTCGGCGACAAGGCCGTGGGCAGCGTCGCCGAGATGATGACGGCGGTCGCCGCGCTCAAGCCCGGCACCAGCACGCCCTTCACGCTGCTGCGCGGCGACGGCCGGCTCACGCTGGAGGTGACGCCCGGCACGCGGCCCCGCCGGGTCACTCCGCGCAACTAGGCGATCCGGGCGCACAGAAACCGGTTGCGGCAGCGCAGCGCCGCCGGTCGCATCCGGGGCTTCCCTGCTGGAGAGGCGCACCCCGACGTATAGAATTTGCGCCCACTAGTAACAGATTTCCAAAGGATTCTTCGATGCGTCACCTCTCATTCAAGAGCCCCTTGCTGGCCCTGCTCACGGCTGCGGGCCTGGCCACGGCCGCCCAGGCCGCCGACATCAAGATCGGCGTTGCGGAGGCCCTGTCGGGCGGAGCCGCGCAGTACGGCGTCGCCATCCGTAACGGCTTCCAGCTGGCCGCGGAAGAGATCAACGCCGCCGGCGGCATCAACGGCGACAAGCTGGTGCTGGTGGTGGAAGACGAGCAGGGCAAGAAGGAAGAGGCGATCAACGTCTTCAAGAAGCTGATCTTCCAGGACCAGGTGCTGATGGTCTTCGGCCCGACGCTGTCCAACTCCGCCCAGGCCGCACACCCGATCGCCCAGGCCGCCAAGACGGTGGCCTTCGGCACCTCCAACACCGCGGACGGCATCACCTCGATCGGCGACTACGTGTTCCGCAACTCGGTCACCGAGGCCGACGTGCTGCCCGAGACCATCAAGATGGCGGTCAAGAAGGCCGGGGTGAAGAAGGTCGCGGTGCTCTACGGCAACGACGACGTGTTCACCAAGAGCGGCTATGACAACTTCAAGAAGGCGCTGGACGACCTGAAGATCCCGGTCACCACGACCGAGACCTTCGCCAAGGGCGACGTGGACTTCAAGGCGCAACTGACCAAGATCAAGGCCACCAACCCCGACGCGATCGTGCTGTCGGCCCTGCTCGCCGAAGGCGCGCCGATCATGGTGCAGGCGCGCCAGATCGGGTTGAACGTGCCGGTGATCGGCGGCAACGGCATGAATTCCACCAAGATCTTCGACCTGGCCAAGGACAAGTCCGACGGCCTGTACGTGGGCAGCCCCTGGTCCTCCAGCAACGACACGCCGGAGAACGTCAAGTTCGTGAAGGCCTACACCGCCAAGTTCAACGGCGCGCCGGACCAGTTCGCCGCGCAGTCCTACGACGCGCTCCACATCGCCGCGCAGGCCATGAAGCAGGTGAAGTTCTCGGGCAAGCTGCCGGCCGACCGCATGGCGCTGCGCGATGCGCTGCCCCAGGTGAAGTGGACCGGCGCCACCGGCGCCTTCGAATTCCGCCGCGCCACGGACAAGGCCGGCAAGCCGGCCGGCTACGACGCCCAGCAGACGCCCATCGTCAGCGTGACCAAGGGCGGTCAGTTCGTGATCGAGAAGTAAGCGCAGGCCGTTCCTTCCCTGCAGACGGCGCGGAACCCCGCGCCGTCTTTTGCTTTTTGCAACGCGCACCACGCGCACCAGCCGGAAACCCCGATCGTGCTTGAACAGCAACTCTTCAACGCCTTGTCGCTCGGGTGCGTCTACGCACTCTTCGCGCTCGGCTTCACCCTCATCTTCGGTGTTCTGGGCGTCATCAACCTGTCGCACGGCGCGGTCTTCATGGTCGGCGCCTATGCGGCCGTGGAAGCCATGACGCTGCTGCACCTGCCGCTGTGGGCCGCCCTGCTCTTTTCCTTCGTCTTCTGCGGGCTGCTGGGGCTGCTGATCGACGTGCTGGTGCTCAGGCCGCTGCGCGCGCGCAACGCGCCGCACCTGATCCCGATGATCGCCACTATCGGCGTGGCCATCATCCTGAACAACGGCGTGCAGGGCATCTTCGGCGCGCAGAACGTGCGCTTCCCGGCCAGCGCGGTGTCGGACGAGGCGATCACGGTGGCCGGGCTGCACCTGACCTCGGTCGAGCTGGGCATCATCCTGCTGTCCTTCGCGATGATGGCGGTGCTGATGGTCGCGCTGAAGAAGACGCAGCTCGGCCGCGCCCTGCGCGCCATTGCCGAATCGCCCAAGGCCGCCTACCTGCTGGGCATCAACGTCGAAGGGCTGTTCTACCTCACCTCCTTCGCCGCCGCTGGCCTGGGCGGCGTGGCCGGCGTGCTGATCGGGCTGTACTCCAACGCCGTGTTCCCGCTGATGGGCCAGCCGATCCTGCACAAGGGCATCGCGGTCATCATCCTGGGCGGCATGGGCGACATCCGCGGCGCCATGCTGGGCGGCCTGTTCCTGGGCTTTGCCGAGGTGCTGTCGGTGGCCTACATCGGCTCGACCATGCGCGACGCCGTGGCCTTCGGCCTGCTGTTCCTGGTGCTGCTGGTGCGCCCCAAGGGCCTGTTCGGCACCTTGCAGGAACGCAAGGTCTAGGAGCGGCACGGATCATGGAATGGTTTGACAACTTCTGGGCGGTCTACAGCAACCTGGTGCTCACGCTGGGCACCAATGCGCTGCTGGCGCTCTCGATCTACCTGACGCTCTCGTGCGGCATGCTGGCCATGGCCAATGCCGCGTTCATGGGCATCGGCGCCTATACCTCGGCACTGGTCACGATGAACCTGGGCCTGCCCTATCCGGCGGCGCTGGCCGCCGGCATGGCCGCGCCCGCGCTCATGGCCTTCATCATCGGCAAGCCCACGCTGCGGCTGTCGGGCGTGTACCTGGCGATGGCCACGCTGGCCTTTGGCGAGGTGGTGCGCATCGTGGTGCTCAACGCCGAGTCGCTGACCGGCGGCGCGCTGGGCCTCAACGGCATTCCGCAGTCCACCCAGTGGTGGCACGTGGCGCTGGCGCTGCTGCTGACCGTGCTGGTGCTGTGGCGCCTGCGCATCTCGCGCGTGGGCCGCGCCTTCGAGGCCATCAAGGAGGACGAGACCGCCGCCGGCCTGATGGGCATCGACGTCGGCGCGCACAAGATGCTGGCCTTCGTGCTGGGCGCGATGATCGCCGGCCTGGCCGGCACGCTCAACGCGCACCTGACCTTCTTCATCGGCCCGAACGAGTACGGCTTCGACCGCGGCGTGGACATTCTCACCATGGCCATCCTGGGCGGCATCAACAGCCTGTTCGGCCCGATCCTCGGCGGCATCATGCTGACCGTGCTGCCCGAGCTGCTGCGCGGCTTCAAGGACTTCCGCCTGGTGGTCAACGGCTTCATCCTGGTGCTGATCGTGCTGTTCCTGCCCAAGGGGATCTGGGACCCGGCGCGCATGCGGCAGTGGTTCTCGCGCGCCCCGCGCAAGGGGGCCGCAGCATGAGCGCACGCGCTTCCCATTCGCTGGAACTGCAGTCGGTGTCGCGCCACTTCGGGGGCCTGAAGGTGCTGCAGGACGTGAACCTGTCCATCCCGCAGGGCGGCATCTTCGGCCTGATCGGGCCCAACGGCGCGGGCAAGACCACGGTCTTCAACCTGATCACCGGCCTCTTGCCGCCCACCAGCGGCAGCATCCGCTTCAACGGCCAGGATCTGGCCGGACTCAGGCCGCACCAGATCACGCGGCTGGGCCTGGGGCGCACCTTCCAGAACATCCGCCTGTTCAAGGAGATGAGCCTGCTGGAGAACGTGATGGTGGGCATGCACGCCCACCTGGGCTACGGCGCGTTCGGCCTGCTGGCGGGCTCCGGCCTGTTCCGCAGCGAAGAGCGGCGCGCCCGCGAGCGCGCGCGCGAGCTGCTGTCCTGGGTGCGGCTGGAGCACAAGGCGCACGAGACGGCCGACAACCTCTCCTACGGCGAGCAGCGCAAGCTGGAGCTGGCGCGGGCGCTGGCCACGGAGCCCAGGCTGCTGCTGCTCGACGAGCCGGTCGCCGGCATGAACAGCAGCGAGAAGACCGAGCTGATGCACGAGATCCGCAACATCCACGCGCGCGGCTACACCATTTTCATGATCGAGCACGACATGCGATTCGTCATGGGCCTGTGCCAGGAGATTGCCGTGCTGAATTTCGGGCGCATCATCGCGCAAGGCGGGCCGGAGGCGATCCGCACCAACCCGCAGGTGATCGAGGCCTACCTGGGCCGCGAGGACGACGAGCCCACGAGCGCCGCCGCGCAGGGAGAACCGGCATGAGCGAGGCCCTGCTGAAGGTCGAGGGCCTGAAGGTCTCCTACGGCCACATCGAAGCCGTCAAGGGCATCGACTTCGAGCTGCGCGAAGGCGAGATCACCACGCTCGTGGGCGCCAACGGCGCGGGCAAGTCGACCACGCTGCTGGCGCTGTCGGGCCTGGTGAAGAAGGCCGCCGGCCGCGTGCGCTTCGATGGCCGCGACCTGAGCGGCATGGCGCCGCACCGCATCGTGCAGAGCGGCGTGGTGCAGGTGGCCGAAGGCCGCGCCACGCTGACCACCCTCACCGTGCGCGAGAACCTGGAGCTGGGCGCCTACACCCGCGGCGAGGGCAGCGCCCAGCGCCTGCGCGACCTGGACTACGTCTACGGCCTGTTCCCGCGCCTGGCCGAGCGCGCCGACGGCCTGGCCGGCAACCTGTCGGGCGGCGAGCAGCAGATGCTGGCCATCGGCCGGGCCCTGATGGCCAAGCCGCGCGTGCTGCTGCTGGACGAACCCTCGATGGGCCTGGCGCCGATCATCGTGCAGGACATCTTCCGCACCCTGCGCACCATCAACCAGGCCGGCCTGACCATCTTCCTGGTCGAGCAGAACGTGCGCCAGGCGCTGAAGATCGCCGACCGCGGCTACGTGCTCGAAACCGGCAGCATCGTGCTGGCCGACTCGGGCCAGGCGCTGCTGGGCAATCCGCGGGTGCAGGAAGCCTACCTGGGCAGTTGAACGGCAGACCCCGTCCTGGACGGGGTTTGTTGCTTCCGGGCCGAAAACCCCAAAAAAAGCGGAAAAATCGGCTGTAGCCCAGGCAGCACCTGGGCCTATAGCTACACTTTTTATAGCATGCGACTCAGGGCTTGGCCGCGTCGCTGGCCGCCTCGGCGTCTTCGTCCCCGGGCGCCTTGGTGTGCTTGATGAAGATGCGCGCGCCCCAGATGCCGACCTCATACAGGATGCACATGGGAATGGCCAGCGACAGCTGCGACACCACGTCCGGCGGCGTGACGATGGCCGCCACGATGAAGGCGCCGACCACGAAATAGCCGCGGAAGGCCTTGAGCTTGTCGATGCTCACGATGCCCAGGCGCGCCAGCACGATCACCACGATCGGCACCTCGAAGGCAATGCCGAAGGCCAGGAACATGGTGAGCACGAAGCTCAGGTACTCCTCGATGTCGGGCGCCGGCGTGATGCTCTTGGGCGCAAAGGCCTGGATGAAGGCGAAGACCTTGCCGAACACGAAGAAATAGCAGAAGGCCACGCCCACGAAGAACAGCACCGTACTGGAGATCACCAGCGGCAGCACCAGCCTCTTCTCGTGCAGGTAGAGGCCGGGCGCGATGAAGGCCCAGACCTGGTAGAGCACCACCGGCAGCGCCAGCAGGAAGGCCGTCATGAAGAGGATCTTCAGCGGCACCATGAAGGGCGAGATGACCGAGGTCGCGATCAGCGTGGCGCCGCGCGGCAGGTGCGCCACCAGCGGCTGGGCCAGCAGGTCGTACAGCTCGCCCGGGCCGGGAAAGAAGAACAGCACCGCCGCAGCCAGGCCGACCGCCATGGCCGACTTGACCAGCCGGTCGCGCAACTCCATGAGGTGCTCGACGAAGGGCTGCTCGGTGCCGGCGAGTTCGTCGTCGCGGGAGGATTCGGACATGGGAGTAGTTCTTGACCCGGGCGTGCCCGAAGCGTGGGGAAAAATCAGCGGACCTTGTGCGGCCGGTAGCGCGCGACGCGCGCCGCGCCCGACAGCGCCCGGGTGCGCACGCCGTTGCGCGCCTTGTACCACTGCGGCACCGCGCCCTGCTTGATGCGCCAGTTCTTGCGGGGATGGCGGTACTCCGGGTAGGCCGGCGTGACCGAGGTCGAAGGCAGGGCCGTGCTGGAGGCGGCATCGTCGTGCGACCAGGACTTCTGGAATTCGCTCGCATGCGTCTGCATGGACTGCTCGACGTCGCGGGCCGCGCCCTCGACCGTGTCCTTCATCTTGCGCAGCTCATCGAGCTCCATCGAGCGGTTGACCTCGGCCTTGACGTCGGCGACGTAGCGCTGGGCCTTGCCGAGCAGCGTGCCCACGGTGCGGGCCACGCGCGGCAGCTTCTCGGGGCCGATGACGATCAGCGCGACGGCGCCGATCAGCGCCATCTTGGAGAGACCGATGTCGATCACGGGTGCGCGGGAGCGTGCAGCGCGCTCAGGAACGCGGCTTGGCTTCGACGTCGATCGTGGCCTTGTCGGCCACCGGCTTGGCGCCGTCGGCGACCTGGGCCGCCGTCGGCGGCGTGTCGGTGGAGCCGTCCTTCATGCCGTCCTTGAAGCCCTTGACCGCGCTGCCCAGATCCGAGCCCATGTTCTTGAGCTTCTTGGTACCGAACACCATGACGACGATCAGGAGCACGATCAGCCAGTGCCAGATGGAAAAAGAGCCCATGGAATATCTCCTAACGAATTGCAATCATTTTAGACGGGGCCTGTGACCGGAGTTCACCGCCCACGGCATGCTGCGGGAATCCCCGGGCGCATACCGTCAATCTGGGTCAGCCTTTGAGCCAAGGGCGCGGGCCGCCCATCACATGGATATGCAGGTGGTGGATTTCCTGCCCGCCTTCAAGCCCCGTGTTTACCACGACCCGAAAGCCACCCTCCGGGTATGGGTTGCAGCCTTGCTCCAGCGCCAGCTTCGGCGCCAGCGCCATCATGCGCCCCAGCACTCCCGCGTGCTCTTCGGTGACCTGGGCCATCGAAGGGATATGCGCCTTGGGGATCATCAGAAAGTGCACTGGAGCCCATGGATGGATGTCGTGAAAGGCCAGGATTTCTTCGTCTTCATAAACCTTCTTCGAAGGAATCTGGCCCGCGATGATCTTGCAGAAAAGGCAGTTCGGATCGTGCATGGAAAAAATGGCGGTACGAAGTTAACAGTTAACCGGGCGCTGCTTGGCCCTCAAAACATTGAAACCGGCGCGCCCAAAACCAATGCCACCGTGGAACTGGCTTTGCCAGGCCACCGGTAGCGTCCTCCCAAAGAGGAAGGCGCAGTAGGCGGCACAGGGGCCTTCATGTATTTTCAGCGATCTTGATGGTCGGCCGCACGCCGACGTCCTTGCGGTGCGCATGCAGCCACTCCTGGCCGGCCGTGCGCCCCAGGGCGAAGAGCTTGCGCACAAAGGCCAGGTCCGCGCGCATCTTGCTGTCGGCACCGAAAGGCGTCAGAACGGCGCCCCCATCGATGCGGTGCATGCGCACGCTCTTGTAGCGCCGCGCATCCAGCTTGCCTTCCGCCAGCAGGCGACGCACGAATTCGATGGCGCGCAGCTCGGCCAGCAGGCTGGCGTTGAACGTGACCTCGTTCATGCGCTCCATGATCTCGGGCCCCGAATGCGGCAGCTCCAGGTGCTCGATGGGGTTGATCTGCACGAGCAACACGTCGGAGGTGCCCGTCTGGTAGATCAACGGGTGCAGCGCGGGGTTGCCCGAGTAGCCTCCGTCCCAGTGGTGCTCGCCATCAATCTCCACGGCCTTGAACAGCAGCGGCAGGCAGGCCGATGCCATCACGGCATCCGCACTGAGCCGGGGCCCCGAGAAAATCTCGCCCCGGCCTGTGCGCACGTTGGTGGCGCACACGAAAACCGTGGGCCCACCCGCGACCGCGTGGGCCGGCGGGATTTGCACAGCAGGTCGAAGTCCGCCTCGCGCTCGAGAAGGCGGCGCAGCGGGTTGATGTCGAGCGGATTGGTCTGGTAGGGCAAGAGCCACTGGCGCATCAGCCCCATCATCGGGTTGGCCACCGACAGTGGAGAGCCCCACATCAGGCTACCCAGCGTGCCCACGCCCTCCCACAATCGGGTGAGCGTCTCGCGCGCCTGCGCGCAGCCGGCCTGGTACGCCTCGACAGGGTCTTTGTGCTCCTGCGCGGCCTTGGCGAACCCGCGGGCCATGGCCACGGCGTTCATGGCGCCTGCGCTGGTGCCGCTGACGCCGTCAAACTGCCATTGGCCGTCTTCAAGCAGTGCATCCAGCACGCCCCAGGTGAGCGCGCCGTGCGAGCCCCCGCCCTGCAGCGCCAAGTTCAGCCGGGGCAGGGAAGAAGCTGTCTGCGCGGCGGGATCAGGTATCCACCGCCTGGCTGTTGTTCATGGACACCATGCCGCGCACGATGCGGTACAGAAACCAGATCGAGATCAGGCCCCAGGCAATCCAGCCGGGCAGGACGAACACCAGCCACAGCGGCGCCGTGACGATGTAGAGCACGCCCGCCCAGATGACGGTGCGGATGCGCCAGGAAAAATGGCTGGCCTGCCAAGTGCCTTCCGCATCGCCTTTCTTCACGAGATCGATCACCAGCGCAATGATCAACAACGCAGCACCCGGCTGCGCGCCGGGAATGACCGCGCCCACGGCCACGATCAGGTGCAGGACGTAGCTGACCCAGCCAATGGCTTTGAGGTCCTCGGCCTTTTGCTGATTGGTTTGCACATCGATGATGTCGCTCATGAAGAACCCTCCTCTGTGGCACGCGCAACCGCCTTGCGCAAGGCTTTTTCCTCGATGCCGCTGGTGCCTTCGCGGCGTTCCAGTTCGGCCAGTACGTCGGCGGGCGTGAGGCCATAGTGCGCCAGCGCCACCATGGAGTGGAACCACAGGTCCGCCACCTCGTAGACGATCTTGGACTTATCGGCGCCGTGGTCCACATCCTTGGCGGCCATCACGACCTCGGTCGCTTCCTCGCCAATCTTCTTGAGAAACGCGTCCGGCCCCTTGTGCAGCAGGCGTGATACGTAGCTCTTGTCGGGGTCGCCACCGTTGGCGGGCTTGCGGCTTTCGATGACGGCGGCCAGGCGCGCGAGGGAATCGTTGGTACTCATGGACTGCTGGTCTATGCTTACTTGTAGATGGATTCGGGGTCTTTCAAGACCGGATCGACGGCCTGCCATCCGCCGTCCTTGAGCACGCTGAAAAAGCAACTGTGGCGGCCCGTGTGACAGGCGATGCCGGGCTCGTGGCCGAGCTGGGTGACCTTGAGCAGCACCACGTCGTTGTCGCAGTCTAGGCGAATCTCATGCACGGTCTGCACGTGGCCGGACTCCTCGCCTTTGAACCACAGCTTCTTGCGCGAGCGGCTGAAGTACACGGCGCGGCCCAGTTCAGCGGTTTTCGCCAGGGCCTCGCGGTTCATCCACGCAAACATCAGCACGTCGCCCGTGCCCTGCTCTTGCACAATCACGGGCACCAGGCCCTGCGCATCCCATTTCACTTCGTTGAGCCAGTTCATGAGAGGGATTGTCGGCTATTTGCCAGTCAGGGCGTCAATCTGGCAGCCTGATTTTTGGCACCTAGCGCTTGTGTATCAGGTGCTAGGTGCTCCCATTTCAATAGCAAACATCACAGCCGCACGGGAATGCCGCGCTCGGCCATGCGGGCCTTGGCCTGGCCCACGGTGTATTCGCCGTAGTGGAAGATGCTGGCGGCCAGCACCGCGTCGGCACCGCCCTGCTGTACGCCATCGGCCAGGTGGTCCAGGTTGCCCACGCCGCCCGAAGCGATCACGGGCACGCTGACGGCATCGCTCACGGCGCGCGTCAGGGCCAGGTCGAAGCCGGACTTGGTGCCGTCGCGGTCCATGCTGGTCAGCAGGATCTCGCCCGCGCCGCGCCGGGCCATCTCGGTGGCCCACTGCACGGCGTCCAGACCGGTGTTCTTGCGGCCGCCGTGGCTGTAGACATCCCAGCCTTCGCCCACCGCCTGGCCGTTGGCACCAATGCGCTGCGCATCTTCGGCAGAGCGGCGCTTGGCATCAATGGCCACGACGATGCACTGCGCACCGTACTTGGCAGACACGGCATCGATCACGTCCGGGTTGGCGATCGCGGCCGAGTTGAAGCTGGTCTTGTCCGCGCCCGCGTTGAGCAGGCGGCGCACGTCTTCCACCGTGCGCACGCCGCCACCCACGGTGAGCGGAATGAACACCTGGCTGGCCACGGCCTCGATGATGTGCAGGATCAGGTCGCGCCCGTCGCTGGTGGCGGTGATGTCCAGAAAGGTCAGTTCATCGGCACCCTGCGCGTTGTAACGGGCTGCGATCTCGACTGGGTCTCCGGCATCGCGCAGTTCGACGAAGTTGACGCCTTTGACCACGCGGCCTCCGGTGACGTCGAGACAGGGGATGATGCGTTTGGCGAGCATGAAAATGGTCCGACGGGATTGAAAAAGGGGAGTTTCGAAGAATGCTGGCTGGCCGACAGACGAACAGCGGGCAGTCAGGTCAAGATTTCTATATCCTGCCAGCCGGTCCAGCGCTCGCCTGGGGCCAGCGTCACAGGCTGCTCGACGACGGCGGCCTCCACGCACAGCATGTGGCGGTAGCCGTCGTCCGGCATATCGGCCAGCCGTTCAGAAAGTGTGGCACCCGGGTTCCACACCACGGTGTTGTGCCAGTTCGCGCTCTGGCTCAAGCGCAGGGCCGGGCCGGCGGTGCCGTCGATGCGCAACGGGCTCGCAGCGGCAGCAAAAACGCTGTCATATTCACCGTCGAAACGCACCGGACCTGTCTGCACGCCCCGCACATCGGCTACCGCGTCCCAGCGGGCGCAGCCCTCCAGGCCGTGCAGATGCGTCTGCGCAATGTCCAGCACCGACAGGTAGGAATGCAGCGCGGCGGTGAAGTCCCAGGCGGTGCTGCCGGTGTTTTGCACCGAAAGCTCCATACGCAGGCCACCCGGGCGCAGGACCACCGCCAGCCGGGCTGCAAAACCATGGGGCCACCAGTGGCGGGTCTGCTCGGAATGATCCAGCGCCAGCACGGCGCGAACCGCAGTCCCGGAGTCGCTCAGGCCTTCATCCATCACCCGCCACGGCAGGTTGCGCGCAAAACCGTGCTTTGCCAGCGGCCCGCGCTGGTTGAACTGCGGAAAACACACGGGAACGCCGCCTCGGATGGCCGTATGGCCGTCGAAAACGCTGCGCGGGCTGAGATAAAGACGTTCAGTTCCATTGGCCGTCACCCAGGAAAGCACCTGCGCACCCTGCAACGCCACAATGGCAGCATCGCCCGGAGGCAGCTGGAGCTGCAGCGCGGGCTGGCCCCGAAAGGAGACGGGGCGCACAGCGGATGCATGCGAGGTCGATAGGGCAGGCATTTGGGGGATTGTAGGAGCCATGAACCAGGCCCCAGCCCTTGCCGCAACCGGCGGTGCAGGCAATAGGTAGCCCCTTCGATAGCGCACCTCCGCAACGAACAAACACATGGCCTTGCAAAAAGCAGGCAGATTTCCGCGCCTGGCACCTGACACCGCGCCATCCTCCAGAGCGATGGGGATATGCTGCACGGGACTGCATTCCAGCATTCGCCGAGGCCACCACCATGCCGACTTCGCCCGCCGCACTCCCTTCGCTACCCCACAGGGGCCTCGATCGACGCACCTGGCTGTGCTTGGCCGCCGGCGGCCTGCTTGCGGGCTGTACCGCACAAAGTCATCGCTTCCAGGGCACCTTCATCCAGCCCTGGAAAAGCCACGAAAGCCTGTCACTCGACGAATGGCGCCGCCGGCTGCGCACCACCCGGGAGCTCGGCTGCGACGAAATCGTGCTGCAGTGGAGCGCGACAGAAGGAGGCGCCTCCTCCTGGCCCTTGCCCGAGAGCCTGATCGCCCTGATCTTCGACGAGGCCGCGGGCGAGGGCATGTCCATTCGCATGGGCCTGCCCTACGACGAACGCTGGTGGACGGTACTGTCCTCCACCGATCCGCAGATGCTCAAGGACTTCTTCGCCAGCACCCAGAAGCGCTGCCTGGACTATGCGAAGACCGCGCCCTGGAGCCGCCGGCCCAGCTTTCGCGGCTGGTACCTGCCCTACGAACTGGACCAGTACAACTGGGCGACGCCCGAACGACGCGCGCTCCTGGTGGCCTGGCTGCAGGCCATCGCCGCAGGCACCAGCCAGCCCCAGCCGCTGGCCGTGTCCACCTTCTACAGCCAGTTGCAGACCACGGGCAAGCTGACCACGCTCTGGTCGGACATCCTCGACAAGGTCACGCTGCGCCCCATGCTGCAGGACGGCGTGGGCGTGGCCGGCATGGGCAACTACGCCGGGCTGGAGCCGCTGCGCGCACTGCTGCGCCAGCGCAAGGTGCCGTTCGACCTCATCGTCGAGCTGTTCGAGCAGTTGCCGGCCCTGGAAGGCACGGGAGGCGCCTTCCGCGCCCGTGCCGCGACGGCCGAACGGGTGCGGGCGCAGTTGGAGGTGGCTCGCACTTACGGCGCCGAGCGCGTCATCGCTTTCGCCATTGATCCGTGGATGTTGGAAGACACCCCGGAGTCGCGCCTGCTGCTGCAGGAGTGGCAAAAACGTCGTTGAATCAATAGATTGACAATTGCTGACGGTTTGCCTGTTGTGCAGCACCAGAAACAACCGAAAATAGTTAGTCACCAAATTCAACAAAAACATGCAAGTGCCTGACCCGCTGAGCAAGGCCGTCCTCGAGCAGGATCTGAAGCACGTTTTCACGACCGCTGCTCAGTATGCCGACGCAGTAGACCGCGAAGGCCGCATCCCTACCGAAGCACTGCAGGCGCTGCGGGCCGAGCGGCTGTTGGGGCTGCTGGTTCCGCGCCGCTTTGGTGGCCCCGAACTCTCCATGCGCGCGGTGGCCAACCTGTGCCGCCGGCTTTCCGAATCCTGCGCCGCCACAGGCTTGATCTTCGCCATGCACCACTCGCAGGCTGCGGTGGCGATCGGCCAGACGGGCGACAGCGCGTGGCACCAGGGCCTCATGGAGCGCATGGTGGGGGAGCAATACCTCATTGCCTCAGCCACTACCGAAGGCACCACGGGCGGGTCCATCCGCACCAGCACCTGTTTTCTCGACCGCCGCAGCGATGGGCTGCATCTGGACAAGGGCGGGGCTGTCATCTCGTATGCCCGAGCAGCCGACGTGTTCCTGGTCTCTGCCCGGCGCGATGGCGAGGCCGCAGCTTCCGACCAGCAACTGGTGGCAGTGATGCGCGATCAGTTGGAGCTCGTCCCCCACGGCCGCTGGAACCCTATCGGCATGCGCGGTGCGTGCACAGACCGGTTCGATCTCATCGCACACTGCAGCCCCGACCAGATCTTCGAAGGGACTTTCGCCAAGGCCATGTCCGACAGCATGCTGCCGACCTCGCATATCTTGCTGGGCTCGGTCTGGCTGGGTGTGGCCGTGGCGGCATTGTCTCGAGCGCGCGGCTTCCTGCGTGCCCGCAACCGCAGCGGCGCGCCGCTCAACCCCATCGCCAATCTCCGGCTGGCCGAAGGCGAGGCCCTGGTGCAGCAGATGCGCGGCATGCTCGCCGCCAACGTGGCGCTGTACGAAGACGGCGTGAGCCAGGCATCCGGCCTGGACCGCATGGTGAGCTACAACGCGCTCAAGGTCGGCGCGTCGGAGCTCGTCGTGCGCATCACCGACATCGCGCTGCGCATCTGCGGCATCCAGGGCTACATGGAGGAAGGCGAGTTCTATCTGAGCCGCCACATCCGCGATGCGCATTCCGCCGCGGTGATGGTCAACGATGACCGCATACTCGGCAACATGTCGTCCGTGGTGCTCGGCGCTCCGCTCGAACGCGACATCTGACAATCGGCGGGACTCCGCGCCGCCTGCCTGCGGGCGGCGCAGGTCCACTTTTCCCATCGACACCTCACTCCTCATCGCCATGACGCAATCCGAAGTCGAAGCCCAGCTGGCCGACATGATCCAGGCCGCCATCTTCAAGAAGGTCGAACCCGACTCCCTGCTGCTCGAATCCGGCCTGCTCGACTCCGTCGCGGCCGTCGATCTGATACTGGCCATCGAGGCCCGTTTCGGCTGCACCGTGCCCATCACCGAGGTCGAGGAACACCTGCACTCGCTGCGCACGCTGTCCACCTACGTCGCGGCGCACAGCTGAGCCCAGCCTTCCCTCCCTCTTTCCTGCGCGATGCCTGCCAAGGCGCGAAAGGAGCACCCATGCATTTCGACTTCGACACCGGCGAGTTCCGGGATCTGTCCATCCGCCCCGATGCGCTGGCCGTGATCGCCCACGACCGCAGCCTCAGCTGGCAGGCGCTGCAGGCCGAGGCCCAGGCCTGGTGCGACGAAGCCCGCGCGCTGGGCCTTGAGGCCGACGCCCCCATCGTGATCCGCGGCCACAAGGAAGCGGCCTTCATGGTGGCGCTCACCGGCGCCCTGATGCTGCGCGCGCCCTTCGTGCCGGTCGATGCGGTCTATCCGCAGGACCGGCTGCAAAGCATCATCGACACGCTGGACGCCCACCTGATGTACGACACGGCCGCCGGCCGCTTCCAGGTGCTGCGCGAGGGCCCGGCCCCCACGCTGGCCGAAAGCGGGCTCGGCTACATCATGTTCACTTCGGGCACCACCGGCAAACCCAAGGGCGTGCAGATCGGCCGCGAGGGCGTGCGGGGCCTGATCGACTGGATGCGGCTCGACTTCGACCTGGGCGAGCTGCCGGTCTTCCTGAACCACACGGTGTTCAGCTTCGACGTGTCGCTCTACGACGTGTTCGGCGCGCTCACGACCGGCGGCACCATCATGATGCTGGACCGCGACTCGGGCGCCTCGGTGCTCAGGGTGGCCGAGCTGATCGCGCAGCACAAAGTCACCACCTGGGTCTCGACGCCTTCCTTCGCGCAACAGCAGCTGCTGAACCCCGGCTTCTCCGGAGCTACCCTGCCCTCGCTGCGCACCTTCCTCTTCTGCGGCGAGCCGCTGCCGGTGCCGCTGGCGCGGCAGCTGCGCAAGCGCTTTCCGGGCGTGCCCATCCTCAACACCTACGGGCCCACGGAAGCCACCGTCGCCACCACGCTGCTGAAGGTGGACGACGCCCTGCTGGCCACCGATGCCGTGATGCCCATCGGCTACGCCAAGCGCGACGCGCAGGTGTATTGCGACGAGGGCGAGCTCTGCATCGTGGGCACGCACGTGATGCGCGGCTACATCAACCGCCCCGATCTGAACGCCACCCGCATGTTCGTGAAGGATGGCCTGCGGGGCTTCCGCACGGGCGATCTGGGCACCGAGGGCGAAGGCGGGCTGCTCTTCTGCCATGGCCGGATCGACGACCAGATCAAGCTAAACGGCTACCGGCTCGAACTGCTGGAAGTGGACGCCGCCCTGGCCACGCTGCCCGGTGCGCGCGCCGGAGCGGCCGTCGCCCTGCGCCGCGCCAACGGCTCGGTGGCGCGCCTCGTCGCCTTCGTGGAAACGGGCGAAGGCAACGAGAGCCTGCCCGAAGAGCTGGCCGACTGGAAGAACCTGCTCGCCGCCCGCCTGCCCCACTACATGCTGCCGACCGAGCTGCTGCCCTGCCCGCGCATGCCGGTGTCGGTCAACTACAAGATCGACCGCGCCAAGCTGGCCGAGCGGTATCTGGCGCTCAACGCCTAGCACTTAGAGCGGCTAACAAAAGCCTGTCATCGCCAAGCGCGGGATGCGCGTTGACGGTGCATGGGAAAGAAAAGAAACAAGGAAGTTAGCGCGGTGTTGTACAAAAAGATCAAGCCGTTGCTGCCAGTCG
>NZ_JAELTO010000335.1 GCF_016428875.1 Xylophilus sp. ASV27 | reverse complement strand
CCCCCCCCCCCCCCCCCCCCCCCCCCCCCCCCCCCCCCCCCCCCCCCCCCCCCCCCCCCCCCCCCCCCCCCCCCCCCCCCCCCCCCCCCCCCCCCCCCCCCCCCCCCCCCCCCCCCCCCCCCCCTCTCACCCCCCCCCCCCCCCCCGACACCTACACTAGGTTCTCTTCGTCGGCAGCGTCAGATGTGTATAAGAGACAGCTCTATGCCCAGGAACGGCCGAATCTGCAAGCCGGTAGCAAGATGCAGGGCTTTCACCACAAAGGCGTCTTGCGGCACGGCCATGACCACGTCGAGCCGGCCGTCCTCCAGCCGCAAGGGGTACACG
>NZ_JAELTO010000037.1 GCF_016428875.1 Xylophilus sp. ASV27 | reverse complement strand
TGGCCCAGGGTGAGGGCGCGCGGCGATGCGGCGGCCGGCGGCGGGTTTGCCGGTGCCACGGGGGCGACCTGGGCCAGGGCCGGCAGCGCCGCCCCGAGGCAGCAGGCCCGAATCAACTGTCGTATGCTCATGCGCCTCTTATCGGGCGGAGCGACTGACCGTCGCCTGACCGTGCCGTCAGAAACGCCGGCCGCCTGGTACAAACCCCTATCCAATTCCCGCTGCGGCAGCCCCCATGCGCATCCTCGTGGTCGAAGACGACGCCGTCCTGCGGGACATGATGGTGCGCAGCCTGTGCGACGCCGGCCACCGCGTGGACGAGGCCCGCACGGTGGCCGAGGCCGACCATTTCTGGCGCGTCCAGCCCTTCGACGCGGTGCTGCTGGACCTGAACCTGCCCGCCGCCGACGCCGCCGGCCCGGCGCTGGGCAGCGGCCTGGCCGCGCTGCGCGCCGCGCGCAACCGGGGCGACCGCACGCCGGTGCTGGTGCTGACCGCGCGCGACCGTACCGAGGAGCGCATCGCCGGGCTGGACGCCGGCGCCGACGACTACCTGGGCAAGCCCTTCGAGCTGGCCGAGGTCGAGGCCCGGCTGCGCGCCCTGGTGCGGCGCAGCCAGGGCACGCAGGACATCTCCACCGTGGCGTCCCTGGTCCTGGACCGCAAGGCCCGCACCTTCTCGCTGCACGGCATGCGCCTGGAGCTGCCGGCGCGCGAGTTCGAGGTGCTGTGGGAGCTGATGACCCCGCCCGGCCGCGTGGTGAGCAAGCGCGCGCTGTCGCAGAAGCTGTCGGACTTCGACGAGACCCTGGGCGACAACGCGCTGGAGGCCTTCATCTCGCGCCTGCGCAAGAAGCTCGGCGGCAGCGGCGCGGGCATCCGCACCCTGCGCGGACTGGGCTACATGCTGGAGGCGGAGGCGCCTTGAGCCTTCCTGGCGACGCCGCGCCGCGCCCGCCCTCGCTGCGGTCGCGCGTGCTGCAGCACGTGCTGTGGCCGCTGGCCGGGGCCTGGACCGTGGGCGGCGTCGTCTCCTTGCTGGTGGCCAGCGGTTTCACCCAGCGCACCTTCGACCGGGCGCTGCTGGACGACGCCTACTCGGTGGCGACCGGCGTGCGCGCCGGGGTGGAAGGCCTGGAGCTCACGCTCACGCCGCGCGAGGTGAGCACGGTGCTGTACGACCATTCCGAATCGATGTACTTCGCCGTGCGCGGGCCCGACGGCGACCTGGTCGCGGGCCACGCCGGCCTCTACGCGCCGGGCCCGGTGGGCGAGGCCGGCTACCGCTTCTCCGACGTGCAGTACCAGGGCCGCGCCCTGCGCGCCGTGGTGCTGCGGCGCAGCGTGCCGCAGGCCTTCGAGGTGGTCATGGCCGAGACCACGCATTCGCGCCAGGCGCTGCTGCGCAACGTGCTGGTGCTGTCGGTGCTGCCGCAACTGCTGCTGCTGGCGGTGCTGGCCGTCTGGCTGCGCCGCGCCATCGGCCGCGACCTGCGGCCGCTGGCCGCGCTGCAGCACGCGGTGGAGCGGCGCGACGTGCGCGACCTCACGCCGGTGCCGGCCAATGCCTCCACGCGCGAGGTGCGGCGCCTGGGCGAGGCGGTCAACGGCCTGTTCGCGCGCGTGAACGAGGGCGTGCGCATGCAGCGCGAATTCGCCGGCAACGTGGCGCACGAACTGCGCACGCCGCTGGCGGGCATCCGCGCGCTGGCCGAATACGGCCTGGCGCAGAAGGACCCGGCGGTCTGGCGCGCCCAGCTCGAGCGCATCGCGCAAAGCGAGGACCGCGCCAGCCACATGGTCGAGCAACTGCTGGCCATGGCCCGCGCCGACGAGGGCCGCAGCATGCAGCTGCAGCCGGTGCCGCTGGACGAGCTGGTGCGCGACACGGTGCTGCGCTTCCTGCCGCGCGCCGACTCCGCCGGCGTGGACCTGGGCGCGCGCGGCATCGACGACCCGGTGCTGGTGCAGGGCCAGCCGGCGCTGCTCGAAGGCATCCTCACCAACCTGCTCGACAACGCGCTGCGCTACGGCCGGCCGGCCGACGGCACGCAGGCCACCATCACCGTCGCCGTGACCGTGCAGCCCGACGCGATCGGCCTGGCGGTGCTCGACAACGGCCCGGGCATCTCGGCCGAGCGCCGCAGCGGCCTGCAGCGGCGCTGGGCGCAGGGGCCCGAGGGGGTGTGGCTTGGGCAGGGCGCGGGCCTGGGCCTGGCCATCGTCCAGCGCTATGCCGAACTGCTGGGCGCGCGCCTGGTGCTCGACACCGGCCCGCAGGGCCGCGGGCTGGCCGCCGGCATCGTGCTGCCGCGGGCCTGAAGTTTGCTATTGTTTATGTAGCTGAAAGCCTAGAATTTACCTGAGCTACAGGCCTTTTTTGTTCAAAAAACCAGCAGGCAGCCCGCGTGGCGGGAGCCAGGCGCACGAATGCCGTGGCCTGCGCCGCCCAGGGCCGCGTCGGTGGCGACGGGGTGCGCTGTAAAATGAGATTAATTCTTAATCACGGCGTTCTCGGCCGCCCGCCAGGCACGCCTCGCACGCCTGGCCTGCCTTTGTCTTCCTCCCGCAGCACACCATGAGCCCGACCCCCGCGCCCTCTGCGCACCGCGCGGTGCACGCCCTGTACACCGCTCACCACGGCTGGTTGCAGGACTGGCTGCGCCGCCGGCTGGGCTGCGCGCACCGTGCGGCCGATCTGGCGCAGGACACCTTCGTGCGCGTGCTGCTGCGCCCGCAGGTGCTGCCGACGCTGCGCGAGCCGCGCGCTTACCTGACCACGCTGGCCAAGGGCGTCGTCAGCGAGCACTGGCGCCGGCAGGCGCTGGAGCGCGCGTACCTGGAGGCGCTCGCGGCGCTGCCCGAGCCGCATGCGCTGTCGCCCGAGGACCGCCTGCAACTGCTGCAGACGCTCGACGAGATCGACGCGATGCTCGATGGCCTGCCGCCCAGGGCGCGCGAAGCCTTCGTGCTGTCGCAGCTCGAAGGCCTGACCTACGCGCAGATCGGCGCGCGGCTGGCCCTCAGCGAGCGCACCGTGAAGCGCTACATGGCGCAGGCCTTCGAGCGATGCCTGGCGCTGGTGGAGTGAGCGGACCCGCGGCCGTGGCGCCCGACGCCGCCGTCCTGCGTGACGCCGCGCAATGGCTGGTACGGCTGCACTCCGGCCATGCCGACGCCGCGGACCGGGCGGCCTGCGATGCATGGCGGCGGGCCGACCCGGAGCACGAGCGCGCGTGGCAGCGGGCCGAACGCCTGGCGCAGAAGTTCGGTGCGGTGCCGGCGGCCGTGGGCGTGCCGGTGCTCGCGCGAGCGCAGCATTGCAGCCGGCGCGCCGCGTTGCGCATGCTGGCGCTGCTGACCACGGCCGCGCCGGCGGCCTGGATCGGCTGGCGGCTCGCGCCACCGGGCGCCTGGACCTCGGACTACCGCACGGCCACGGGCGAGCGCCGCGCGCTCGAACTGGAAGACGGCAGCCGCGTGCTGCTCGACACGGGCAGCGCCATCGACGTCCGCTTCGACGGCGCGCGGCGCGTCGTGCGCCTGCGCGCGGGCGCCATATCGGTGGTCACTGCGCCGGACCGGCGGGCACCCGGCCCGGCCCGGCCTTTCATCGTGGCGACGGCGCAAGGCCGGCTGCGGGCGCTGGGCACCCGCTTCACCGTGCGGCAGGACGGCGACGAGCGCGATCACGCCCGCCGGCCCGAGGTGCGCCTGGCCGTGACCGAAGGCGCGGTCGAAGTCACCCTGCACGGCGCGTCGGCGCCCGCGCTGATCGTGCCGGCCGGCCGTCAGGCCGTGCTGAGCGGCCAGGGCGCCTTCGCGTTGCAGGACCTGTCGCCCGAAAGCCAGGCGTGGGTCCAGGGCGTGCTGCACGCCGAGAACCTGCGCCTGATCGACTTCTGCGCCGAACTGTCGCGCTATCGCCCGGGCCTGCTGCACTGCGCGCCCGACGTGGCGAACCTGCGCATCTCCGGCGTCTTCCAGTTGCGCGACACGGACTACGCGCTGTCGATGGTGGCCAGCACGCTGCCGGTGCGGATCGTGACGCGCACGCGCTGGTGGGTGATGGTGGTGCCGGCCTGATCGGCGATTTCTTGCTGCCCCTGTCCCTTTTTCGACGCTCGTCGGGCAAGCCATGGAACCGCGCGGGGGGCGCGGCCACAAGGACAGAGGATTTTCATGGCATTGCACCATTCCTGCCGCCGCGGCCGCCGCGGCGCGACCCCGTCGGCCACGGCGGGCCGCCCTTTCGGCCTGACCGGCGTGGCCTGCGGCGTGCGCGGCCTGTGCCTGGGACTTGCGCTCGCCGCGGGCGCCACGGCCATGGCACAGCCGGCGACGACGGCGACGGCGACGGCTCCTGCCGATGCCGCGCGCGTGGGCTACGACATCCCGGCCGGGCCACTCGGCCCGGCGCTGTCGCGCTTCGCGGCGAGTGCCGGCATCACGCTGTCGTTCGAGCCGTCACTGACGGAAGGCCGCACGAGCGCGGGATTGCGGGGTCGCCACGCACTGGGCGACGGCTTCTCGCAACTGCTTGCGGGCAGTGGGCTGGAGGCGGTGCCGCGGGCGGGGGGCGGCTACACCTTGCGCCGGGCGGCGGCGGCCGCGCCGCCACTGGAAGCGCCGGCCGGCGGACAGACGCTGGCCGAGGTCCGCGTGACGGCGCAGGCCGAGCCCGGCGGCATCTCCGAGGGAACGGGCGCCTACGGCGTGCCGGTGTCCAGCGCGGCAACGCGATTGAGCCTGCCGCTGCAGCAGACGCCGCAATCGGTCAGCGTCATCACGCGCCAGCAGATGGACGACCAGGGCCTGCTGAGCATCTCCGACGTGCTGCAGCAGACACCGGGCGTCACCGTGAACCGGGACAACACGGAGGGCTACAGCTTCTACTCGCGCGGCTTCCAGATCCAGAACTTCCTGTTCGACGGCGTGCCCAGCCTGTCGAGCGACGGAGGCAACGTCCGTGACAACTACAGCATCATGGACTCGGCGATCTACGACCGCGTGGAAATCCTGAAGGGCGCCGCCGGGCTCGTCAGCGGGGCCGGGTATCCGGCCGGCGCGATCAACTTCATCCGCAAGCGCCCCACCATCGCGTTCCAGGGCCATGCGTCGATCGGCGCAGGCTCCTGGGACCACGGCCGAACCGAACTCGATCTGTCCGGCCCGCTGGGCGCGGACGGCCGCATCCGGGGGCGCATCGTCGCCGCGGCGCAGCACGCAGGGAGCTTCATCGAGCATCTCAAGAGCCGGCAGGGGCTGGTGTACGGCATCGTCGAAGCCGACGTCGCGGCATCGACCATGCTGTCGCTCGGCTTCGACGTCCAGCGCAACAGGAACAACGCCACGACCAACGGCAATCTGCCGGCCTTCTATGCCGACGGCACCCCCGCGCGCTTCCCGCGCTCGACCAATGCGGCCGACATCTGGGCCTATCGCAACCACGACACCCGGCACCTGTTCGGAACGCTCGACCATGAGTTCGGCAGCGGCTGGACGCTCAAGGCCAACGCCGGATGGCGTGGCTACACCTCGCGCGAGGTGATCGCGGGCATGTCGAGCGCGACGATCGATCCGCTCACGCACGCCGTGGACCACGGCTTCTACCCCGGCGGCGCGGCCCGGTTCGATACGGACACGTGGGAGAAGAGCCTGGACCTCCAGTTGTCAGGCCGCTACGCCCTCTTGGGGAGGACGCATCAGGTCGTCCTGGGCTACAGCCGCGCGCGCACGAACGCGGTGTCGAACCGTTCGGACGGCGACACCGACCCGTCGATCACCGACGCCTTCCACTGGAACAACAATGCCACGCAGCCGACCGCCTACGAATGGTGGTCGAAGTTCGACGTCAACGCGCGCCAGCAGATCGCCTACGCGGCGACCGTTCTCACGCCGTACGAGCACCTGTCGCTGATCCTGGGCGCGCGCGTGACCCGCTATGCATGGAGCCTCGACAGCGTCAATGCCATACCGCGCAGCAGCCGGGCGGCCACCGAGGTCAACGGCAAGCTGACGCCCTACGCCGGCCTCACCTACGACATCGACGGCCGCCACACGGCCTATGCCTCGTACACGGACATCTTCAAGCCGCAGGCCTACAACTTCGACGCCAACAACCGGCAGCTCGATCCGCTGACCGGCAAGAGCTTCGAGATCGGCGTCAAGGGCCGCTACTTCGACAACAAGCTGAACGCGAGCGCGGCGCTGTTCCGCATTCAGCAGGACAACCAAGCCGAGCCGGACCCGAGCGGCGCAACGCGGCCGGACGGCGGCGCCGCCTACATCGCCATCCAGGGCGTGAGAACGACGGGGCTGGAGCTGGAACTCGCGGGCGAGCTGCAACCCGGCTGGCAGCTCAACGGCGGTTACGTCTACCGCGAATCGCACGACGCCAAGGGCCAGCCGGTCAGCACCATTCAGCCCGAACACTTGCTCAAGCTCGCCACGAGCTACCGGCTACCGGCCGCATGGCGCCGCCTGAGCATCGGCGGCAGCCTGCAATGGCAGAGCCGCACCTACTTCACACAGGCCATCGCAGGCGCACCGCGGGATTTCGTGCAACCCGGCTACGCCGTCGCGGGGCTGATGCTCGGCTACGACTTCAGCCGGCAGCTCAAGGCCACCGTGAACTTCTACAACCTCACCGACAGAACGTACTACGCCGGCATCGGCAACTACAACACGGTCTACTACGGCGCGCCGCGCAGCGTCGTCGCCAACCTGAAGTACCAGTTCTGACGGGGCGGCGCCCCCACCCAAAATGCGAGCGGCTGCGCGGTGCTGCCGGGCGTATCGGCGCGGACGGCGGCCAGCCACCTGCGCCTGCCGGTGGGCTGCGACATGCGATGGCCCGGGATTGCTATATTTTTGGTAGCTAAAAGCCCAGGTGATGCCTGGGCTTCCTGCCAAAAACATGAAGGATGACAGGCCCTATGCCAGCGCCGGATAGTCGGTGTACCCGCGCTCGCCGCCGCCATAGAAGGTGCTCTTGTCCGGCGGGTTGAGCGGCGCGTCTTCCTTCAGGCGGCGCACCAGGTCGGGGTTGGAGATGAAGGGCTTGCCGAAGGCGATCAGGTCGGCCTCGCCGCTGGCGAGCTTCTGCTCGGCCAGGGCCTTGTCGTAGTTGTTGTTGACCATCCAGGCGCCCTTGCCGCCGGCGTTGCGGTAGGCGGCCTGGAGCGCGTGGTAGTCGAACGGCCGGTCGGGCAGCTCGCGCGGGCCGCCGGTGGCGCCCTCGATGATGTGGACGTAGGCCAGGCCGAGCGGGGCCAGCTCGCGCACCACGTGCTCGAACAGCGGCTGCGGCGCGTCGTCGTGCACGTCGTTGGCGGGCGTGACCGGCGACAGGCGGATGCCGACCTTGCCGCCGCCGACGTCGTCGACGATGCCGCGCACCACCTCGAGCAGCAGGCGCGCCCGGTTCTCGATGCTGCCGCCGTAGTCGTCGGTGCGGTGGTTGCTGGAGGTCTTGAGGAACTGGTCCAGCAGGTAGCCGTTGGCCGCGTGCACCTCCACGCCGTCGAAGTGGGCGGTCTCCACCGCGTTGCGGGCGGCGGCGCGGTAGGACTTGACGATGGCCGGCAGCTCGCTGGCGTCGAGCGCGCGCGGCGTGGAGGTTTCGGCGAACGAGCCCCGGCCCTGCGCGTCGATCAGGTAGGTCTTGGTCTTGGCGGCGATCGCCGAGGGCGCCACGGGCGCCTGGCCGTCGGGCTGCAGGCTGGTGTGCGAGACGCGGCCCACGTGCCACAGCTGCACCACGATCTTGCCGCCGGCCTCGTGCACCGCGTGGGTGACGCGCTTCCAGCCGTCGAGCTGCTCCGTGCCGTAGAGGCCGGGCACGTCGGCATAGCCCTGGCCCTGATGGCTGATGGCGGTGGCCTCGGTGATCAGCAGGCCGGCGCTGGCGCGCTGGGCGTAGTAGGTGGCGGTGATCGCCTGCGGGATGGCCCCGGGCGAGCGGTTGCGCGTGAGCGGCGCCATGACGATGCGGTTGGACAGTTGCAGCGCGCCTGCCTGCAGGGGATCGAAGAGAGAGGCCATGGGGTCCTTGCGGTGTCGGGGAGGGAGGCTTACTTCAGCAGGCCTTCGGCCTTGAGCGCGGCCTGCACCGCGGGGCGCGCGGCCACGCGGGCATGGTGCGCGGTGACGTTGGGCACGGCCGACAGGTCGACGCCGACCCTGCCGCTCCAGTTGACCACGGTGAACAGGTAGCCATCGGCCACGGAGAAGTGCTCGCCGGCCAGGTAGTCCTTGCCGTCGAGTTGGCCGTTGACGAAGGCCAGCCGGCCGGCGAGCTTGTCGCGCGCGGCCTTCTTCATCTCGTCGGGCGTGGCGGGATTGAACAGCGGGCCGAAGCCCTTGTGCAGTTCGGTGGCGATGAAGTTGAGCCACTCCTGCAGGCGGTAGCGCGCCAGCGTGCCGTTGGCCGGGGCGAGGTTGCGGGTGGGCACCAGGTCGGCGATGTACTGCACGATGGCCGGGCCTTCGCGCAGGCGCGTGCCGTCGTCCATCTCCAGCAGCGGCACGTAGCCCAGCGGGTTGATCGCGTAGTAGTCGCTGCCGTCGGGCAGCTGGTGGGTCTTGGTGGGCGCGGGAATGGCCTCGAAGGCCAGGCCTGCCTCATGCAGGGCGATGTGGGGCGAGAGGGAGCAGGCGCCGGGGCTGTAGTAGAGCTTCATGGTGGTGTGTGGTGTCGGGAAGAAGACGGATGGGAGTTCCCTCGCGATGCTAGCGGCTCCGCTGGATTCGTGCTGGTGCCGGGCCGTGTCCTACAAGCCAATGCGGGCGCGCCCGACCTGCCCGGAAAGTGCCCCAACCTAGGATGCCCCATCGGCGGCGGGCTTGCCGCTTTCTCCCCACACGGAAGGACACATCATGCTCAAGTACGCCATCATCTTCGCGCTCATTTCACTGGTTGCGGGTGCGCTGGGGTTCACCGGCGTGGCCGCCGGCACCGCCGGGATCGCCAAGATCCTGTTCGGGCTGTTCCTGGTGCTGGCCATCATCTTCGTGATTCTGGCGGCGCTGGGCGTGGGGGCGGCGCGCAAGGTGATCAAGTGACGTCTTCCCCGGTACTGCACTTGTCCGCGCGGCAGCAGGGCCGTTCGCGCGGTGTGGAGCCCCGAAGCGTGGTCGGCATGTACACCCCGCTCTGGTATGCGGCCCGCGTGCTGCGCACGACCGCGGCCGACTGGTGGGAGGGCGGCATGCCGCCCGCGCGCGGGCGCCGCCAGCGGGCCTCGGCGGCGGTGGCGCAGGTGGCCGCGCGCGTGGTCCGCCACATCCGGCCGGCGCAGGGGCCCGATGCCGGCCCGCCGCAGAACTGAACCGCGTTTTTCCCTTCTTATTCTTCTTGCGAGCGCCTCCAGGGGCGTGCACCCGTGGACCAGATCACTGCCCTTCGCTGCGACCTCGAATACTCCGTCGGCGCGGACTCGCACTTCTGCTTCAACCTGCAGGCCGTGCGCGGGCATGGGCAGCGGGTGCTGGAAGAAAGCCTGCAGGTGACGCCAGCCCACGATCTGCGCGAGTTCGAGGACCCGGGCAGCGGCAACCGCTTCTTCCGCTGCGACATGGCGCCGGGGAGGCTGCGGGTGCGCTATGACGCGCGGGTGCAACTGCTGCGGCCCGCCCCGGAGGCCGACCTGCCGGAGCGCCCGATCAAGGCGCTGCCCCACGAGGTGCTGCACTACCTCATGCCCAGCCGCTACTGCCAGTCCGACGTGATGGGGCGCGCGGCGCGGCACCTGTTCGGCCAGGTGCCGCCCGGCTATGGGCGCGTGGCCCACATCTGCGCGTGGATCCGCCAGAACATCGTCTACCAGGTGGGCGTGAGCACGCCGCTCACCACCGCGCAGGACGTCTACCTGCAGCGCGCCGGGGTATGCCGTGACTTCGCGCATCTCGCGATCACCTTCTGCCGCGCGCTCAACATACCGGCGCGGCTGGTGGTGGGCTATGTTCACTTCGAGGAACCGCCGCAGGACTTCCACGCCGTATTCGAGGTCTGGCTGGGTGACGGCTGGGTGATGTTCGATCCGACTGAGCTGGCGCAGGCGCACCGCATCGTGCGCGTGAGCGCCGGCCGCGACGCGAAGGACACGGCCTTCGCCACCATCTTCGGCGCGGTCGCCATGACGCGGATGGAACTGCAGGTCAACGAGGACGGCTCGCCCCCGGTGGACGATCCCGATCCGGCGCAAGCCACGGTGCGCATGGCCGCAACGGCCTGAGCTGCCGTCAGCCGCCGCGGCGGAATTCCTGCGGCGAGCGGCCCGTGGCAGCCCGGAATGCGCGGCTGAAGTGCGTGCTGCTGTCGAAGCCCCACGAGAACGCAATTTCCGTCACCGTGCGGTGGGCGTGCGCCGGATGGCGCAGCTCGCGCTGGCAGGCATGCAGCCGCTCGGCCAGGATGAAGCCGGCCATGGTGTACTCGCTGCCGCTGAAAGCCTGGTGCAGCAGGCGCTTGCTGCAGCCGAGCGCCGCCGCGATGCCCTCGATGCTCAGGCCGGGGTCGCGCAGTTCCCGCCGCACGTAGGCGCGCACCTGGTCCTGCAGGGCCGCGCGCCGGCTCTCGGCGCCGGGCTGACCCGCCATCTCCTGCAGGGTCAGGCGTACCGTGTGCAGGATCGGCTCGCCCGCACCCCGGGCCGCCGCCTCGCTCATCTGCGGCAGCTCCTGGTAGGCGCTGCGCATGGTCTGCAGCGCCACCCGCGCGATGCCGCGGGCGCCGCCGACGGGCTGCGCCATGAGGGCGCGCACGGGCAGGCCGCGGCCCAGGCGCGCCATGGGCAGCATGACGATCAGGTGGTCGGAGCGGTCCGGGTTGGCGACGGTGTAGTGCTGCGTGGTGTCGTAGATGGTCCAGTCGCCGTCCTGCACCTCGGTTTCGCGGCCCTGCTGCGACACCACGGCGCGGCCCCGCCAGGGCGCGACGATCTTCAGGTAGCCGGCCTCGCTGGCGCGCGCCATGTCGCCGCTGCGCAGCACGCGGTGGCGGTTGGCCTCCAGCCGCGTCAGCACCACGTCGCCGGCGTGTGACGCGGTGATCCGGCCGTCGAACACGGGGTCGCCGTAGAGGTCGGAGTCGAGCCCGCCGAAATGCTGCCAGACCCATTCGCGCCACAGCGGTGCACGCTCGCGCGGCGGGAGCGGCTCGGTCGAGAAGACGGTGGAGGCGGCCATGGCGCGGGGCAGGGAGGGTGAGCGGACTATGGGCGCGATGCCTGTGGCGGGCGCATGGCATGTTCCAGGGTCAACCCGATGCGCCTTGCGCGCTCTGTCAAGCGGCGCTGCGCCCGCGTGCATGCGCCGCGCCGCCGGCGCTCCTAGCATCGGCGCTCCCCGGCATGCGCCAGCGCACGCAGACGACAAGAGGGACATGCCATGACCGAAACCACCCGCCGCCACTGGCTGCGGGGCGCCGCCGCCATCGGGGCCGCGGCCGCCGAGCCGCAGTTGCTCGTGCAGGGCGCGCCGATCCGCATCGGCTACGCCATCGCCCGCACCGGCTCCTGGGCCGCGGGCGCGCAGGTGAGCCGGGAGCTCAACTACCTGCTGTGGGCCGAGCAGGTCAATGCCGCCGGCGGGCTGGTGGTCAAGGGCGGGGCGAAGCAGCCGGCGCCACCGGCGCGGCCATGGCGGTGCGCTGGACCTACATCGAGCCGGCGGCGGTGTTCAGCCCCTTCATCGGCTTCCAGACGGTGCCGATCGCGCTGATCGGCGGCCCGCTGGCCGCGGCGGTGGTGTTCAGTCTGCTGGCGGAGACGCTGCGGCTGCAACTGCCCTATGCCTACATGATGGTGCTGGGACTGCTGCTGCTCGCCTGCGTGATCTGGCTGCCCGACGGGCTGGCCTCGCTGGCCCGGCGCAGCAGGAGGTCACCGCCATGACCCACGCCCTGCTGGAAGCCCGCGATGTCACCGTGCGCTTCGGCATGGCCTTCGCGGGCCGGGGCCGAGGTCGAGGCGATGGCCCGGCGCATCCGCCGCCTGCGCGACGAGGCCGGCCTGGCCGTCGTCTGGATCGAGCATGCGGTCGCCACGTTGCTGCGCCACGTGGAGCGGGTGCTGGTGCTGCACCAGGGCCGCAAGATCGCCGACGGCGCGCCGGCCGAGGTGGTGCGCGATGCGGCGGTGATCGAGGCCTATCTGGGCGACGAAATGGAAGCGGCGCCGTGAGCGCCTCGCACCTGCGGGTACAGGCCATGGCGGCCGGCTACGCGGGCTTCCAGTTGCTGCGCGACCTGGATCTGGAGGCGGCGCCCTGCATGACCGTGATCTTCGGCCCCAATGGCACGGGCAAGACCACGCTGCTCAAGGCGCCGGCCGGCCTGCTGCCGCGCCAGGGCCCGGCGCTGGTGGCCGAGGGCCGGCCGCTGTTAGCGCAGATGACGGTGGCGGAGAACCTCGAACTCGGCGGCTGGCTGGTGCCGGCGGCCGAACGCGCGCGGCGGCTGCGGCTTGCCTTCGCCGACTTTCCGCGGCTGGCCGAGCGCGTCGCGCCTGCTGCTGGACGAGCCCTCGCTGGGCCTGGCGCCGCGCATGGTGGCCGAGCTGCTGGCCATCGTGCGCCGCATCGCCGACCAGGGCACGGCGGTGTTGATGGTCGAGCAGAACGTGCGCAAGGCCCTGGCCGTGGCCGACATGCGCCCATGTGCTGGAGCGCGGGCGCATCGTGGCCAGCGGGCCGACCGCAGACCTTCTTCAGTCAGACGCCATCCGCCGCGCTTATCTGGGCGCCGTGTGAGCTTTTCATCCAACTTTTCCGAGGAGCACCATGCCCACCATTTATGCTGATCGGCGGCCAGGCCCAGGCCGCGTCCAACGGGGCGACGTTCACGCGCAGGAACCCGCTCGACGGGCAGGTCGCCACCACCGCGCCCGCCGCCACGGCCGATGACGCGCGCGCCGCCGTGGCCTTCCCGGCCTGGGCCGCGCTGGGGCCGAACGCGCGCCGCGCGCTGCTGACCAAGGCCGCCGCAGCGCTGGAGGCCAAGGGCGAGGCCTTGGCCGCGGAAACCGGCGCCTCGGCCATGTGGGCCGGCTTCAACGTGCACCTGGCCGCCGGCATGCTGCTGGAGGCCGCCGCCATCACCACGCAGGTGGGTGGCGAGCAGATCCCCTCCGACGTGCCCGGCAGCCTGGCGCTGGCGGTGCGCCAGCCCGCGGGCGTGGTGCTGGGCATTGCGCCCTGGAATGCGCCGGTGATCCTGGGCGTGCGCGCCATCGCCACGCCGCTGGCCTGCGGCAACACCGTGGTGCTCAAGGGCTCGGAGCTGTGCCCGCAGACCCACGGCCTGATCATCGAGGCGCTGCAGGACGCCGGCCTGCCGCCGGGCGTGGTGAATTTCGTCACCAACGCCCCGGCCGATGCGGGCGCCGTGGTCGAGGCCATGGTGGCGCACCCGGCGGTGCGGCGCGTGAACTGCACCGGCTCGACCAAGGTCGGCCGCATCATCGCGCAGACCTGCGCCAAATACCTCAAGCCCGTGGTGCTGGAGCTGGGCGGCAAGGCTCCGCTGCTGGTGCTGGACGACGCCGACCTGGACGCGGCGGTGAACGCCGCGGCCTTTGGCGCCTTCGCCAACTCGGGGCAGATTTGCATGTCCACCGAGCGCATCGTGGTCGATGCCCGGGTGGCCGACGCCTTCGTCGCCCAACTCGTCGCCAAGGCCACCCGCCTGCCGCCGGGCGACCCGCGCCAGGGGCCGGCGGTGCTGGGCTCGGTGGTGGACATGGCGACGGTGGAGCGCTGCAACCGCCTGATCGACGACGCGCTGGCCAAGGCCGCCACGCTGCTGGACCACGTCACGCGCGACATGGAGATCTACCACGAGGAATCCTTCGGCCCGGTCAATCCCATCGTGCGCGTGGATGGCGTGGAGGCGGCCATCGCCTGCGCCAACGACAACCCCTCCGGCCTGTCGTCCGCCGTGTTCGGCCGCGACGTGGCGCGCGCCTGGCAGGTGGCGCGGCGCATCGAGGCCGGCATCTGCCACGTCAACGGCCCCACGGTGCGCGACGAGGCGCAGATGCCCATTGGCGGGGTCAAGGACTCCGGGCTACGGCCGCTTCGGCGGCAAGGCCGGCATCGAGGCCTTTACCGAGCTGCGCTGGATCACGCTGCAGATGGCGGAGCGCCACTATCCGTTCTGATGAAAATGCTATTGAAATGATAGCTAATAGCCCAGGTGATACCTGGGATTGAGGCCGATTTGGCTATAAAAAGCCCCTGCGCTGCCGTGTGCGCCGCAGGGGCTTTGCCTTGCGCGCCCGCTGGCCGCCGGCGAGGTACTTAAAATGTACAAAACTCCGATTTTGTACATATGCAAATCCTGCCCCTGAGTGAATTCCGCGCCAACGCCTCCGCCATGCTCGACCTGGTGGAGAAGGGCGAGACCGTGCGCATCCTGCGCCATGGCAGGCCGGTGGCCGACCTGGTGCCGGTGCAGGCGGCCCAGGCCCAGGCCGAGCGGCAGCCCAGCTGGAAGCGGCCGGTCGAGCCGTTGCGCTATCTGCGCCCGCCGGAGAAGACCGGCGCGCGGCTGATCGTCGAAGAGCGCGGCAGCGGGATGTGAGGCCATGAACGTCCTCTTTGACAGTTCGGCGCTGTTCAAGCGCTACAGCGGCGAATCGGGCCTGGCCCAGGTGCAGCAGGCGCAGCGCCGCGCCACCCGCATCACGGTGGCGGCGCATTGCCGCGCCGAACTGGTGTCGGCGCTCTCGCGGCAGTGGCGCGAAGGGCTGTTCACCCATGACGAATATGAGCGCGTGCTGGGCGACATCGACCGGGATTTCGAGGACTTTGCCGTCGTCCCCCTGACCGATGCCGTGGAGCGCCTTGCCCTGGCCGCCATGCGCCAGGCCCCGTTGAGCGCCATGGATGCCCTGCACGTGGGCACGGCCCAGGTGGCCGATGTAGACCTTTTCGTGACGGCCGACCGCCGTCAGGCCGAGGGCGCCCGCGTGCTGGGCGTCATCACTGATTTTGTGGAAGCGAGCGGATCATGATCTACCCTGAAACCTTCGACGTCATCGTCGTCGGCGGCGGCCATGCCGGCACCGAGGCGGCGCTGGCCGCGGCCCGCATGGGCTGCAGGACGCTGCTGCTGTCGCACAACATCGAGACGCTGGGCCAGATGAGCTGCAACCCCTCCATCGGCGGCATCGGCAAGGGCCACCTGGTGAAAGAGGTGGACGCGCTCGGCGGCGCCATGGGCATTGCCACGGACGAGGGCGGCATCCAGTTCCGCATCCTCAACAGTTCCAAGGGGCCGGCGGTGCGCGCCACGCGGGCCCAGGCCGACCGCATCCTGTACAAGGCGGCGATCCGCCGGCGGCTGGAGAACCAGCCCAATCTGTGGCTGTTCCAGCAGGCGGTGGACGACCTGGTGGTGGAGGGCGAGCGCGTGGTCGGCGCCGTCACGCAAGTGGGCATCACCTTCCGCAGCCGCACCGTGGTGCTGACGGCCGGCACCTTCCTGGACGGCAAGATCCACGTGGGGCTGAACAACTACGCCGCCGGCCGCGCGGGCGACCCGCCGGCGGCCAGCCTGTCGGCGCGGCTGAAGGAGCTGAAGCTGCCGCAGGGCCGCCTGAAGACCGGCACGCCGCCGCGCCTGGATGGCCGCAGCATCGACTTCAGCCAGTGCACCGAGCAGCCCGGCGACGGCATGCCGGGCGGGGTGGGGGACACGGTGCCGGTGTTCAGCTTCATGGGCAATGCGGCCATGCACCCGCGGCAAGTGCCGTGCTGGATCACCCACACCAACGAGCGCACGCACGAGATCATCCGCTCCGGCTTCGACCGCAGCCCCATGTTCACCGGCAAGATCGAGGGCGTGGGCCCGCGCTACTGCCCGAGCGTGGAAGACAAGATCAACCGCTTTGCCGACAAGGAGAGCCACCAGATCTTCCTGGAGCCCGAAGGCCTGAGCACCCACGAGTTCTACCCCAACGGCATCAGCACCAGCCTGCCGTTCGACATCCAGTACCAGCTGGTGCGCTCGATGAAGGGCCTGGAGAACGCCCACATCCTGCGCCCGGGCTATGCCATCGAGTACGACTACTTCGACCCGCGCTCGCTCAGGAGCAGCTTCGAGACGCGCCAGATCGGCGGCCTGTTCTTCGCCGGCCAGATCAACGGCACCACCGGCTACGAGGAGGCGGCGGCCCAGGGCCTGTTTGCCGGCATCAACGCCGCGCTGCAATGCCGGGGCGAAGACGCCTGGCTGCCGCGCCGCGACGAGGCCTACCTGGGCGTGCTGGTGGACGACCTGATCACCAAGGGCGTGACCGAGCCCTATCGCATGTTCACCAGCCGGGCCGAGTTCCGCCTGCAGCTGCGCGAGGACAACGCCGACATGCGCCTGACCGAGATCGGCCGCAAGCTGGGCCTGGTGGACGACGCCCGCTGGGACGCCTTCAGCCGCAAACGCGATGCTGTTTCACGTGAAACGGAGCGCCTGAAATCCACCTGGGTGAACCCGCGCAACCTGCCCGCGAGCGAATCCGAGCGGGTGCTCGGCAAGGCCATCGAGCACGAGTACAACCTGGCCGACCTGCTGCGACGCCCGGACGTGAGCTATGCGGCGCTCATGTCGCTGGATGGCGGCCGGTACGCCACCGGCGACGTTTCACGTGAAACCCTGGGCGAAGCGAGCGAGGCGGTGATCGAGCAGATCGAAATCGCGGCCAAATACTCCGGCTACATCGACCGCCAGAAGGACGAGGTGGAGCGCGCCGCGCACTACGAAAACCTGCGCCTGCCGGCCGACCTGGATTATCTGCAGGTGAGCGCCCTGAGCTTCGAGGTGCGGCAGAAGCTGCAGAAGCACCGGCCCGAGACGCTAGGCCAGGCCTCGCGCATCTCCGGCGTCACGCCGGCGGCGGTGTCGCTGCTGTTGATCCATCTGAAGAAGCGTGGCTTCAAGGGCTTTGGCGCGGCGGCGCCGGCCGAGGCGGCTTCCGCATGAGCAAGGTGTCCACCATCGAGGAAGGCGCCGCCGCCCTGGGCCTGCCGCTCGGCGCCGCGCAATGCGCCCAACTGTCGGCCTACCTGGCCATGCTGCAGAAGTGGAACAAGGTCTACAACCTGACGGCGGTGCGCGACCCGGCCGACATGCTGACGCACCACCTGCTCGACAGCCTGGCCGTGATCCCGCCCCTGCTGCGCCAGCGCGCCAGCGTGGGGGAGGCCAGCGCGCCCTTCAGCGTGCTCGACGTGGGCTCGGGCGCCGGGCTGCCGGGCGCAGTGATCGCCATCTGCTGTCCGCAGGCCAGGGTGACCTGCGTCGACACGGTGGCCAAGAAGGCGGCCTTCCAGCAGCAGGTGGCGCTGGAGCTGCGTGTGCCGAACCTGCGCGGCCTGCATGCGCGTGTGGAGACGCTGAACCAGCCTCATGACGTGGTCTGCTCGCGCGCCTTCGCCTCGCTGCCGGACTTCACCCGCTGGTCGGGCACAACGCTTGCGGCCGACGGTGTCTGGATGGCGATGAAGGGCAAGCACCCGGCGGACGAACTGGCCGCGCTGCACCCGGACATTCGCGTGTTTCACGTGGAACAGCTGGTGGTGCCGGGCCTCGATGCGGAACGCTGCTTGGTCTGGATGCGCAAGATCACATCGAAAGGCGGCGTTACGGAAGGCGAGGGCGCTTAAACTCGTCTTTCCCCGCGCCCGCCGCATTCTCAGCTTCCCCCAGGATTTCCCCATGTTCGGCATCTCCGACTACGGTGCTTTCTGCGCCGCCGTGCTGGTTTTTCTCATGCTGCCAGGCCCGGGCACCTTCGCCCTGCTCAACTCCGCCGGCAAGGGCGGCTTCCGCGCGGGTGCCGCCGCCACCGCGGGCGTAATCGCGGGCGACCAGGTCCTGCTCTGGCTCGCGGTGGCCGGCGTGGCCGCGCTGCTGGCGGCCTATCCGGCCGTGTTCCTGGCCGTGCAATATGCTGGCGCCGCCTACCTGGCATGGATCGGCCTGCGCCTGCTCACCGCCAGAGAGGGCGCGGCCAGCCCGGTGCGCATCGAGCCGCGCCACTACGCGCGCCAGGCCTTCTTCATCACCCTGCTCAACCCCAAGGCCATCGTGTTCTACATGGCCTTCTTCCCGCTGTTCGTGAACCCGGCCACGCACCGCGGCATCCCCACCTTTGCCGCCATGGCCGCCACCATCGCCGTCATCACCGCGCTCTATGGCCTCGCCCTGGTGGCCGTGGCCCGCGCGGTCAGGCAGCAGGTGCAGTCCCGGCGCGGCCTGCTGCGCTGGCTGGAACGGCTGGCGGGCGTCTTCCTGATCGGCTTCGGCCTTCGACTCGCTTTCTCCAAATAAGTCCCCCATGGCCCACATCTTCTGCGTTGCCAACCAGAAAGGCGGCGTCGGCAAGACGACCACCTCCGTCAACCTCGCCGCCGGCCTGGCCAAGGTCGGCCAGCGCGTGCTGCTGGTGGACCTCGACCCGCAAGGCAACGCCACCATGGGCTCGGGCGTGGACAAGCGCGCGCTCGAATCCTCGCTGTACGAAGTGCTGGTGGACGGGGTGCCGATCACCGAGGCGCGCGTGCGCGCCGAGCGCCTGGCCGAGAGCGGCTGCGCCTACGACGTGCTCGGCGCCAACCGCGAGCTCGCCGGCGCAGAGGTCGAGCTGGTGCAGCTCGATCAGCGCGAAAAACGCCTGAAGCACGCCCTGGCCGCGGTCGATGCCGAGTACGACTTCGTGCTGATCGACTGCCCGCCTTCGCTGTCCATGCTCACCCTGAACGGCCTGTGTTCGGCACACGGCGTGATCGTGCCCATGCAGTGCGAGTACTTTGCACTCGAAGGCCTGACCGACCTGGTCAACACCATCAAGCAGGTGCATGCCAACCTCAACAAGGACCTGCAGATCATCGGCCTGCTGCGCGTCATGTTCGACCCGCGCATCACGCTGCAGCAGCAGGTCAGCGAGCAGCTCAAGGACCACTTCGGCGACAAGGTGTTCAACACCGTGATCCCGCGCAACGTGCGCCTGGCCGAAGCCCCCAGCTACGGCCTGCCGGGCGTGGTGTTCGACCCGCAGGCCAAGGGCAGCCTGGCCTTCGTCGAGTTTGCGCGGGAAATGGTGCAGCGCATCAAGCGCCTGTGAACAGGTTCCGCCAGGATTGCAAACAATTGTGAGCGCTAACTAACGCGCCACGCCATGGCTGCATAGACTCGAAGCCGGCGCAATCTGCGGTTACCGCGGTTGCATTCTTTATCCGGGGCGCACGTTTTGATATGAGCGTGCGCCTCGGAACGTCCTGCAGAAGAGTTTCCAGCCATGCCAAAAGATCTGCTCTCACGTGCCTCGACAGACTCGTTGTCGCAGCCTTCCTTCACCCCAAGGCACAAACGCTCGTGGGCTGCCTTGCTGGCCGTGCCATTGCTGTTCGCCGCTGGCGGGGCCTCTGCGCAGAACTTCCTGGCCAACAAGAAGTTCAATCCGACCGACATCAACGCCAATAGCTCCACGACGCTGCAATTCGATCTGTTCAACTCGACGAGCGGAAACCTGAACGCGACGCTCAAGGACACCTTGCCCGCGACGACCCCCGTGGGGCAACTCTGGTTCTTGTCCTCCGACGTGCCAGCGGTAATCCAAGGCAGCGCCACGAGCGGGTGCACCGCTGGCGTGATCACGTACTCCGACTACTTCGATCCGCCGAACAACACCAAGGCGAGAACCATTACCATCACCAGCGCTGTCGTGCCGCCACGCCCGGCCGGCACGGTCGAACCCAACTGCTCGGTCACGGTCCCGGTATACGCCGGTGCCGTGAGCGCCGACTCGAACCTGACCAACACGGTTCCCGGAACTGACGCTACGGCAACGGACGCCAGCGGCCAGTCCTCTCAATCGCAGGATTTTTCCGCAACCTTGCGCGTCCGCGCTCCGGTCGACCCGCTGCCTACCACCAAGACTTTCTCCCCCTCGCTGGTGACGGGCGGCGCGAACTCCACGCTGACCATCACTGTGCGCAACAACACCAGCAATCCGGCAGTGCCGTTGAGCGGGGTGACGTTCAACGATGCCCTGCCGGGCGGTCTGACCACCAACGGCGCGCCGACCTTCAGTAGTGGTTGCGGCTCGCCAACGACGACGACGACGGCTGCCGGTGCAGCGGCCGTGCAGATGGGGGGCGGCAGCATCGCGGCAGGCGCGACTTGCACCGTTACGGTACAGGTGACTGCGCCCGCAACCAGCGGGCCCTTGCTCAACACCATTGCAGTAGGCGGCGTGACTGCAACCGGCAGTTACAGCAACTCCGTGCCGGCACAGGCGGCGCTGTACGTACGCAACGAAATCAAAATGACCAAGGCGTTCGGCAACCCTGCCGGTAACACCTGGTATACCACGGACGCCCCAGTGCCCGCCGACCTGTATGGCACTGCCTTCAATACTTCCGCTGCCGGCGCAACGGCCAGCGTGAATCAGCCAGTGCCGGTGCGGGTGTATTTCAGCAACCCCCGCAATACCGACTTGACCGGCGGTACGCTCACGGACTCTCTGCCGGGCAGTACCGTCTCGGTCGCCGGCCCCGTGACAGGCACCTGCGGCAACCTGCCGGGCCCTATCGCGGCCGGTCAGACAACGGTTTCGATCAATGGCTTCTCCGTGCCTGCGGCCGCGAATGGCCAGCCCGGCACTTGCTATGTCCAGTTCTACGTCAAGACGACGGATGTGACGGCGGCCGCGATCAACGAGCTCTCGACAGCGGGCCGCAGGTCTGACGTGACTTTCTCGGGTGTCGACACAACACTGTTCCCCAAACAGGCGACATCCGCCAATCTGACCACTTCTGGCACGCCAGGTCCAGGCGTCGGGGATGGCACGGTGGCGACGGACAAGCGCCTTATTACCGCGGATGGCAAGTCGTATACAGGTTCAGCGCTCGACCAGGCGGCGCACGTGGAGAAGGGCGAAAAGTTCTGGATGCGCGTGGCCGCTCTCAACACCACGTTCGACGCCGACTATCAGAATGGGTCCATCGTCGACACCCTGCCTCCTGGTTTGAAGGTGGCCAGTCCGCAGACTGTGCTCTACATGCAGAATCCCCCTGCGCCGTATGGTGATGGCGCGCCCGTGGCGAGCAGCGGCTGCAGCGTGCAAGGCAGCGTTGCCGTAGGAGGTTCCGATGGCAAGACCATCACGTATAGCGGCTGGACGCTGCTCAACGCTGCCGGCCCGAACAACACTTCCCCCCGGAACCTGGGCTGCTTCTACAACATTCTGTTGGAGAGCGATGACGCCGCAGCCCCTCGCGGCAGCGATTCCATCAACACCATCAAGGCGAGCGATGTGATCGCCACGGTGGTGGGGACGTCTCGCACCGTAACGGCTACCGGCGACGTGGCGGCTCGTGTCATCGTCCGCTCCGACCTGGATACCACCAAGTCGTTCAGCCCAAGCACTATCGGCATGGGCCCGGGCGCCGTCACGCGCTTGACCATCGCGTTCAACAACAAGTCCAGCAGCGCCATTACCAATTTGGCGGTGACGGACCCCTTGCCTTCCAGCGCCAGCTTCGGCACCCTCACTGTTGCCAGCCCGGCCAACGTCAACAATACCTGCGGGGGTACGCTGACCGCGACATCGGGTGCAGCGACCGTGAGCCTGGCTGGCGGTACCGTGCCCGCCAAGGCAAGCTGCCAGATCCAGGTGGATGTGGTCAGAAACGGCGGCACCGTGGGCGACGCCACCGTCACCAACACCATCGCTACAGGCGGGGTCACCAACGACCAAGGCCAGTCCAACCTGGAGCCGGTCACGGCCACCCTGACCAAGAGCGGCAACGTTGGCATCAGCGTGGTCAAGAGCTTTGCGCAAAGCAGCGCCCTGGGGGGCCGCGCCGTACCGCTGACGCTGGACTTTACGGCCACCACGGGTAGCTCCGGCCCGCAGGACAAGATTACCTTGACCGACAACCTGCCTGCAGGAATGCAGGTGTCCCAGGTGCCGAACATGTCGACCACCTGCCAGAAGGCCGACGGCAGCCCCGCTGATGTGAGCATCGCGGCAGACCGCAGTTCGTTCACGATCTCGGGCTTCCGCTTCGCGGAGTACACCAATGGTTTGGTGCCGAACAATCGTTGCAGCCTGACGCTGAGCATGGTGCTGACCACGACCGGCAACAAGACCAACACCATACCGGCAGGCGCAATCACGACCGATGTGTTCTCCACGAACCCGAGCCCCACACAGGCCACGCTGTCGGCTCAGCCCAACACGGCCTTGCAAAAGCAGTTCAGCCCCGGCTCAGTGGCGGCTGGGCAGATCAGCACGCTGACGCTGAGTATCATTAACGTCAATGCCGTCGCGCGAACAGATTTCAATCTGACCGATACCTTCCCTGCGGGCATGACCGTGGCGGGCGCGGGCGCCACCACCTGCGGCGATGGCGTGGTGACGGCGGTCATCGGCAGCGGATCGGTATCGATCGCCGGCGGCGACGTCGGTGCCAATGCCACCTGCACCATTACGGTACCGGTTCGCGCCGCCACAGCAGGCAAGTACATCAATGACTCGTCCAACATCACGGCAACGAATTACATCGACACGACGCCTACACGCGGCGAACTGGACGTCACCCCAGCGCCGCCGACGCCTCCGACCGCGATCCCCACCCTCTCCGAATGGGGCCTGATCATCCTGTCCATGCTCCTGGCCGGATTCGCCCTGCGCCGCCTGCCGCCGCAAGCCGGCCGCCGCATGTAAGCGCCGCAACGCGCTGACCGGCACGCATCGCCGCCGCCGCGCCCGCCAGGGCGCGGCGGCGGCGATGTGCTTTGTGCGCGGGGCACAATATGGATATCCACCAAACCGGCCCGTGGCCCAGGTCCTTCCAGCGCAATCAGCTCCTGAAAACATAGCAATGAAATTCCCCACCGTACTGCTGCTGCCCGGCTGGCAGAATTCCGGCGCCGGCCATTGGCAGACCGAGTGGGAGCAGGTGCACGGCGACCAGCGCGTGCAGCAGCACGACTGGATGCGCCCGCTGCGCGGCGACTGGTCCGCGCGGCTGGAGGAGGTGGTGGCCGAAGCGCCCGGCCCGGTGCTGCTGGCGGCGCACAGCCTGGGCTGCATCCTCGTGGCCTGGTGGGCGGCGCACACGCGCCATGCGCACAGGGTGCAGGGCGCGCTGCTGGTGGCGCCGGGCGACGTGGAGCGGCCCGATCTGGCCGCGCAGATTCCGGGCTGGGCGCCCATCGCGCGGCAGGCGCTGCCGTTCCCGGCGGTGCTGGTGGCCAGCCGCAATGACCCGTATTGCGGCTTCGAGCGCGCGCAGGCGCTGGCGGCCGGCTGGGGCGCGCGCTGCATCGACCATGGCGAGCGCGGGCACATCAACGCCGAGTCGGGGCTGGGCATTTGGCCCGAGGGGCGGGCAATGCTCCAATCGCTGGCAAACACGGACTGAAGGACAGACATGGTCACCAAGAAACCCAAGGGCCTGGGCCGCGGCCTGGAAGCGCTGCTCGGCCCCAAGGCCAGCGAGGCCCCGCCGGCCGAGCCCGGCCTGCCCACCACGCTGGCGCTGGCCGACATGGTGCCCGGCATGTACCAGCCGCGCACCCGCATGGACGAGGGCGCGCTGTACGAGCTGGCCGAGAGCATCAAGGCGCAGGGCATCATGCAGCCGATCCTGGTGCGGCGGCTGCAGGGCGGCGACCACGCCGGCCAGTACGAGATCATCGCCGGCGAGCGGCGCTTCCGCGCCGCGCGGCTGGCCGGCCTGGACAGCGTGCCGGTGCTGGTGCGCGACGTGCCGGACGAGTCCGCCGCCGCGATGGCGCTGATCGAGAACATGCAGCGCGAGGATCTCAACCCGCTGGAAGAGGCCCAGGGCCTGCAGCGGCTGGTGAAGGAGTTCGGCCTCACGCACGAGCAGGCGGCCCAGGCGGTCGGCCGGTCGCGCAGCGCGGCCAGCAACCTGCTGCGCCTGCTCAACCTGGCCGAGCCGGTGCAGACCATGCTCATGGCCGGCGACCTGGACATGGGCCATGCGCGGGCGCTGCTGTCACTGGACCGCGCCGCCCAGATCACCGCGGCGCACCAGATCGCCGCGCGCAAGCTCTCGGTGCGCGAGGCCGAGGGGCTGGTGAAGAAGATCGGCGCGGAATTCAGCCTCGCCGCGCAGAAGCCGCCGGCGCAGCGCAAGGAGAAGTCGGGCGACCTGCGCCAGGTCGAGGAAGAGTTGGCCGACCTGCTCACCGCCGCGGTCGAGGTGCGGGTCAAGAAGCGCATCAGGCGCCACGGCCGCACCGAGGACGCGGGCGAGCTGGCGATCCAGTTCGGCAGCCTGGACGAACTCAACGGCCTGATCGAGAAGCTGCGCAAAACCGCCGGACGCTGACAAGGTGAAGCCCATGCGCCGGCCGCTGCCCTGGCCGCTGCCGGCATTGCTGGTGTGGGCCAGCGCCTGGGCGCTGTTCTGGCTGCTGCCGCGCGGCCTGCCGGCGGTGCTGGCGGCCACGGCCTGGGGCGCGGGCTGGAGCCTGGTCGGCGCCACGCGCATGCGCCGCCTGCTGCTGGCGCTGGGTTTTCCGCTGTCGCTGCTGGCCTCCGGCGCCGCGGCCTTGCCCCCCTGGGGCTGGCTGCCGCCGCTGGCGCTGTGCCTGCTGGTCTACCCGGTGCATGCCTGGCGCGACGCGCCGCTGTTTCCCACGCCGCTGCAGGCGCTGGACGGCCTGCCGGCGCGGCTGGCGCTGCCCGCCGGTGCCGCCGTGCTGGATGCCGGCTGCGGCCTGGGCGACGGCCTGCGCGCGCTGCGACGGGCCTATCCCCACGCGCGGCTGCACGGCATCGAATGGAGCTGGCCGCTGCGGCTGGCGTGTGCGCTGCGCTGCCCCTGGGCACGGGTGCGGCGCGGCGACATCTGGCAGTCCGACTGGAGCGGCTACGCCCTGGTCTACCTGTTCCAGCGGCCCGAAAGCATGCAGCGCGCCTGGCGCAAGGCGGCCGCCGAAATGCCTGCGGGCGCCTGGCTCGCCAGCCTGGAATTCGAGGTGCCCGGCGTGCTCCCGGACGACCGGCTGCAGACGCCGGACGGGCGGCCGCTATGGCTTTATCGGGTGTCAGGAAAACCCCTGAAATGAGAAAAACGCCCTCGAACAAGGGTTGCCACCCCCCTGAAGCCACCGTATGCTGCCCGATTCTTTTTTTTGCCACCTTCCATGGGTGGCGCTTTCGGGAACCTCCATGCATTCGATCCAGAAACTGTCCTTGGCCTGCGTGGCCGCCGCGGCCACGATGCTGCTGTCCGGCTGCGAGACCACCAACATGAAGATGGGCAGCGCCGACGCCAAAACCATGGCCACCGGTGCCGCGGCCGGCGGCGCCACCGATGGCGCCAGCGGCCAGCTCGAGCGCTGCAGCGCTCCGCTGGGCACCGTGTCGCTGATCGAGAACCAGCAGGCCGGCTGGTACACCATCCTGCGCAACGAATACCGGCTGCCGCCCACGGCCAACCTGCTGCGCCTGCTGGTGCAGCAGTCCAACTGCTTCGTCGTGGTCGAGCGCAGCGCCGCCGGCATGAACGCCATGACCCGCGAGCGCGGGCTGATGCAGTCCGGCGAGATGCGCCAGGGCAGCAACATGGGCGGCGGCCAGATGGTGGCTTCCGACTACGGCCTGACGCCGGAAGTCATCTTCAACAACAACAACGCGGGCGGCACCGCGGCCTCCCTGGGCGGCGCCATCGGCGGGCGCTACGGCGGCCTGCTCGGCGCGCTGAGCGGCAGCCTGAACACCAAGGAGGCCAGCACCCTGCTGACCCTGATCGACAACCGCTCCGGCGTGCAGGTGGCGGCCTCCGAAGGCAGTGCCTCCAAGACCGACTTCGGCGCCATGGGCCAGCTCTTCGGCGGCTCCGGCGGCGGCGGCCTGGGCGGCTACTCCAACACGGCCGAGGGAAAGGTGATTTCCGCCGCCTTCATGGACGCCTTCAACCAGATGGTGCGCGCGCTGCGCAGCTACAAGGCGCAGTCGGTGCAGGGCCAGGGCCTGGGCGGCGGCGGCCGGCTGGGCGTGGACGGCGGCGCCGCGCCGTCGCAGACCTCGGCGCCGCGCGCGGGCGCCGCAGCCGGCGCCATGTCGCTGCGCGACGCCCAGGCCAAGCTCAACCAGCTCGGCTACAACACCGGCACGCCCGACGGCAGCATGGGCCCGCGCACCGCGGCCGCGTTCCGCGCGTTCCAGAAGGACGCGGGCATTCCGCAGTCCGGCCGGCTGGATGCGGCCACGGCGGCCGAGCTGGCGAAATAGGGCCGCGCCCTCCGACGCAGCCGCGGCTTGCGAGGGCCGCGGCTTTTTTTACGCGCGCATGGTGCGCCACACGCGCAGCAATTCTCCCGACTCCATCACCAGCCCCAGGTGCAGCGACACCATGCTGAGCGCCGCCGCCTCCAGCTGCGGATCGGTGCCGCGCACCAGGTCGCGCAGCACGATCACGCGGTAGTTGTGGTTGTTGGCGTCGAACGCGGTGCTGAGCACGCAGCAGTCGGTGAAGCCGCCGTCCAGCACCACGGTCTCGATGCGCTGGTTGCGCAGCAGGAAGTCCAGGTCGCTCGGGTAGAAGGCCGACAGGCGCCGCTTGGTGTCCACGCGCATGTCGCCGGGCTCCACGCGGGTGCACCACTCGGTCCAGCGGCTGCCTTCGATGGCGTGCGCGCCGGCATTGGGGATCGGGCCCACATGCAGCGGGAAGGTGCGCCGCCACGCGGCCGGAATGCCACGTGTGTCGTCCTCGCCGCCGGGGCGCAGCGTGGAGCGCACGTGGACCAGGCGCACGCCCAGCGCGCGCACCTGCTCGTGGAAGGCGTCGAGCGGTGCCACCAGGTCGCGCGCGCGGGGCGCGGGGCAGGGGCAGTCAGGCGAATCGTCCAGGTGGCCGCGGTGCATGTCGATGGAGACGACGGCGGTGCTGGCGGGGTTCAGGTAGTCGGCGAATTCGGCATTGTCGAGCTGGCGGACTTGTTCGTAGACGTAGGCTTGCATGGGGTTAACGCCGCTCCTCGCGCAGATAGGGTTCGCCCAGCGCACCGGGCGTTTCGTCACCGCCGCGCCGTGCCAGCGCCACCCAGACCATCACGCCCAGCGTGACGACATAGGGCGTCATCAGCACGAAGTACTGCGGCAGGCTGATGCCGGCGGCGGCCAGTTGCGGGATCAGGGCCTCTATGCCGCCGAACAGCAGGGCGCCGGCCAGCGCGCGCCAGGGCGACCAGCGCGCGAAGATCACCAGGCCGACGGCGATCCAGCCGCGCCCGCCGGTCATGCCGGCGATCCACAGCTTGGTGCTGAGCACGGCGATGTAGCCGCCGGCCAGCCCGATCAGCGCCGAGCCGGCCAGGATGGCGAGGAAGCGCGTGCGCAGCACCGGGATGCCGGCGGCGTCCGCCGCCTGCGGGTTCTCGCCCACGGCGCGCAGGCGCAGGCCGGACACCGTGCGGTGGAGGTACCAGACCACCAGCGCAAAGATGAGGGGCGTGAGGTAGGCCACCACGTTCTGCCGGAACAGCCCGCCGACCAGCGGCAGCTCCACCAGCGGGCCCAGCGGCAGCACGTCCAGGCCGGTGACCGGCTGGTTGGTCCAGCCCAGCAGCGTGCCCAGCAGGCCGGTCAGCCCCTGGCAGAAGAACACCAGCGCCAGCCCGGCGATGACCTGGTTCACGCGCAGCCACACCACCATGACCGCGAACAGGATGGAGACGCTGGCGGCCGCCAGCATGGAGCCCAGCAGCGCGATACCGGGTTCGTGCACCGCGAGCTGCACGCCGACGCCGGCCAGCGCGCCGACCAGCATCAGCCCCTCGGCGCCGAGCGAGAGCACGCCGGCGCGCTCGCTGATGATCAGCCCGAGCGCGGCCAGCGCAAAGGGCACGGCGAAGTCCGGCATGTTGCCGAGCCAGTTGGCGATCAGCTCCATGGCTCAGGCTCCCTTGCGGCCGACCGCGCGCAGCCGGTGGCGAATGAAGAAATCCGACGAGGCGACGCACACCACCAGGATCGCCTGGATCAGCTGCACCATCGAGAACGGGATTTGGTAGAACACCTGCAGGCTGCGCCCGGCGACGAACAGCGTGGCCACCAGCACCGCGACCACGCTGGCGGCCAGCGGGTTGTTGCGCGCCAGGAAGGCGATCAGGATGCCCGAGAAGCCATAGCCGCTGTAGAAGGCCTGGGTCAGCCGCCCCTCCTGGCCGGCCGCCACCATGAAGCCCGCCAGCCCGGCCAGCGCGCCCGACAGCAGCACGGCGCCCAGCACCAGCCGGCGCACCGGCACGCCCACGGCGTCGGCCACACGCGCGCTGGCGTGCACGAAGCGCAGGTACAGCCCGGCGCGGCTCCGGTCCACCAGCCACCACGCGGCCACGGCCACCAGCGCTGCCAGCGCGATGGCGCTGCTGAAGCCGCCGGCGATGTCGGGCAGGCGCTCGAAGGCCTGGAACTTGGGGCTGTAGGGGAAGGAATCCTTAGGGTCCTTCCAGCTGCCGTAGAGCAGGTGCAGCAGGAAGTTGGCGGCCACGTAGTTGAGCATCAGGCTGGAGATGATTTCGTTGATGCCCAGCCGCATCTTGAACAGCGCCGGCAGCACCACCCAGGCCAGGCCGCACAGCAGCGCGGCGGCGGCCATCAGCCACAGGCGCAGCGCGGGCGGGCCGATCTGGTGGAGCGAGACGAAGGTGGCGCCGATCGCGCCCCACACCATCTGGCCTTCGAGCCCCAGGTTCCAGAAGCGCGCCCGAAAGGCCATGGCCGCGGCCAGGCCCACCATCACCATGGGCGCGGCCTGGAACAGCACGGCGCGCAGGTTCTGCGGGTCGGTGAAGGTCTGCACCACGAACTCGTTGAGCAGGTCTTCGGGCGACACGCCGGCCGCCACCAGGATGGCGCCGCAGATGAACAGGCCCACGGCCACGGCCAGCGCCAGGATGGCGGCCTGCTGCGGCCAGCCGAGCTGCTGGCGCAGCTCCAGCGTGTAGCGGCGCTCCAGCAGGGGGACGAAGCGGCGGCGCGGCGCTGGCGTGGCGGGTTCGGGTGGCGGTGCGCTCATGTGCGTGGCGGCAGGCGCCTGCGTCTGGCCGGAAAGGGGGAGGGTGAGTTCAGCCATGCGCCACCATTGCCTGTCCAACGGCTTGTCGATCCACCGGTGTGTTGAATTCCCCGACGATGTGCCCGCGCACGATCACGCCCACGCGGTCGGCCAGCGCCAGCACCTCGTCCAGGTCTTCGCTGATCAGCAGCACGGCGGCGCCGGCGTCGCGCGCGGCGCGCAGGCGCTCGTGCACCTGGGCGCCGGCGCGCACGTCCAGGCCGCGGCTGGGGCTGTGCGCCAGTACCAGGCGCGGGTTGCGACTGAACTCGCGCGCGATCACCAGCTTCTGCGCGTTGCCGCCCGACAGCAGCGCGGCCTTCTGCCGGATCGAGCGCACGCCCCGCACGTCGAAGGCCTTGACCGCCGCCGTGGCTTCGGCCTCCATGCGGCGGCGGTCCAGCCGGGCCGCGCGGCCGTAGCGGCCGGCGTGCACCTGGCCGATGCCGAAGTTCTCCGCCACCGACAGCCCGCCGGCCAGCGCCAGCCCGTAGCGGTCGGCCGGGATCGCGGCGATGCCCAGCGCGCGCCGCTGCACCGTGGTGGCGGCGCGCAGCTCGCCAAAGCCTTCGAGCGTCATGCGGCCGCCCTGCGTGGGCAGCAGGCCCATGATGGCCTGGGCCAGTTCGCTCTGGCCGTTGCCGCCGACGCCGGCCAGGCCGTAGATCTCTCCCGCGTGCACGGCGAGGCTGATGCCGTCGAGCGCGGGCGGGCCGCCTGCGCTGGCGCTGTGCAGGTCCTTCAACACCAGCCGCGCGGCGCCGCGCGTGGTCTGTGCGCGCGCGGGCGGCGGCAGCGCCTCACCCACGGTCAGGCGCACCAGCTCTGCCTCGGGCGTTTCGCGCGGGTCCAGCGTGGCGATGGTGCGGCCGCCGCGCATCACGGTGACGCGGTCGGCGTAGCGTTTTACGTCCGCCATCTTGTGCGTGACCAGCACCACGGCCGTGCCGTCGCGCCTGGCCAGCGCCTGCACGGTTTGCAGCAGGCGCGCGGCCTCGGTGTCGGTGAGCACGGCGGTGGGCTCGTCCAGGATCAGGATGCGCGCGCCGGCCAGCAGCACCTTGAGGATTTCCACGCGCTGCTGCTCGGCGACCGAGAGCCGGTCCACGCGCCGGTCCGGGTCGATCTCCAAGCCCAGCGCATGCGCCTGCGTGAGGATGGCCGCGCGTATGCGCGCCAGGCGCTGGCGGTAGCCGCTCACGTCCGCGTCGTCCACCGGCACGCTCAGCAGGATGTTCTCGGCCACGCTGAAGGGTGCGACCAGCTTGAAGTGCTGGTGCACCATGCCGATGCGGTGGCGCGCCGCGTCGCTCGGGCCGGCCAGGCGCACCGGGTTGTCGTCCACCAGCAGCGTGCCGGCTTCGGGCGCGTACAGGCCGGCGGCGATGTTCATGAGCGAGGACTTGCCCGCGCCGTTTTCGCCCAGCAGCGCATGCACCTCGCCCCAGCGCGCGGCGAAGTGCGCGTCGGCCAGCGCCACGAAGCCGTCGAAGGATTTGTGGATGCCCGCGAGCGCCAGTGCATGGTTCATGGTGAAAAAGGTCTGAAATTGAACGGTAAATCGGCCATGGCGGATTGAAGCCCAGGTGTTGTCTGGGCCTCAGGCCTCGTGCGAAAAACGAAAATCGTCCGAAAATGAATGGTCTGGGGGCGCGGCTACTTCTGCGTGACCACGCCCTTGACGTACCAGTCCATCTTCCAGAGGTCGGCGTCCGACAGCACCGCGCCGGCGGGCACGCGCTCCTTGCCGTCGCGGTCTTTCAGCGGGCCGGCGTAGATCTGCTTGCCCTTCAGCAATGCATCGCGCTCGGCCAGGATGGCGGTGGCCTTGTCCTTGGGCACGGCCGGGCCAAAGCCGGCGATGTCGGTGCCGCCGTCCTTCATTTCGATAAAAGCGCCGTAGGGCGCGGGCTTCCAGTTGCCGGCCTCGATCTTCTTCAGCTCGGGGATCAGGAACTTGTCCCAGATCCACACCGACGAGCACAGCGTGGCCTTGGGCGCGAACTGGCGCAGGTCGCGGTGGTGGCCGGTGCCATACACGCCGCGCTCTTGCGCCACGAGCTGCGGCGTGGGGCTGTCGACGTGCTGGCCGATCACGTCGGCACCTTGGTCGATGAGGGCCACGGCGGCGGCGCGTTCCTTCACCGGGTCGTTCCAGGCGCCGGTGTAGATCACGGTGACGGTGGCGCTGGGGTTCATCTTCTGCGCCCCCAGCGCGAAGGCGTTGACCGTCCAGTTCACCACGCCAAACGGGTTGGCCGCGACGAAGCCGAGCTTGCCGCTCCTGCTGGCCGCGCCGGCGGCCATGCCGCACAGGTATTGGCTCTCGTAGGTGCGGCCGTAGAAGGATTCGAGGTTCTTCCCGTTGGTGGTGCCCGAGCCGTTCAGGAAGGCCACGTTGGGGTACTTGTCGGCCAGCTCCTTGAACGCGTCGGAGTAGCCGAAGGCCGTGCCGATGACGATGTTGGCGCCGCGCTGGATGAAGCGCTCCACCGCCGGCTTGATGGCCGAGGCGTCTTCGGGCACGCCTTCCACGAACTGGATCTTCTGGCCTAGCGCGGCCTCGATCTTCAGGCGCGCCTCGTCGAAGGCCTGGGTCCAGCCGCCATCGTTCCTGGGGCCGAAGTAGATCATGGCGATCTTGGGCTTGTCCTTGAGGGTGAAGCCATCGGCCAGCGCGGGGCCCGACAGCACTGCACAGAACACCAGCGCCGCAGCGGCGCCCAGCATGGATTTACGCAACATGGGAAGACCTTTCGTTGAAGAGAAGAGGGGTGCGGGAATGCGGAGAACGGAGCGGCTCAGCCCACCAGCCGCAGCGCCGCGCCATAGCGCGGGCCCAACTCGCAGCTGTGGTGGTCGACCTGGTTGGTGTCGGCCAGCTCCAGGTTGAAGAAGCAGGCCTCGGGCGTATTGAACAGCGGGCCGGCATGCCAGGTGCCACGGTGCAGCATCACCGCCACGCCACCCGGAATGCGAAAGGCGCGGATGTCGGCCAGCGCCGGCTCGGCGTCCGGCACATCGACCTGCAGCGGCGGCGCCACCGCCATCACCCAGTCATGCCCGCCAGCCGAGGCCAGCGCCTGCGTGACTGCGCGGTGGCGCGTGATGCGGCGCACCGTCATGTCGGCATCGGTGTGGCGCCTGTGCAGGCGCATGGTGTAGAAGCGCGGCGTGCCGCGCGACAGCTCCAGCTGCGCGTCCTGCGGGCCAAAGGCAATGCCGTCTTCCAGCGCGGCCATCACCGTGCCAAAGGGGGCAAAGGCCTGCGGCGTGAGCGGCTGGATCGGCAGGTCTATCAGGGCAAAGCTTGCGTACTTCATGCGGGGTCCCGCAGCGGCGCGGCATGTTCGGTAGGAGCGGAATGTGCGGCTTCGAAGTCGTCGGGCAGCTCCAGCTCCACCTCGGCATAGCGCTGCAGGCCTTCCAGCAGCGTGCCTTCCTGGTCCAGGAACAGGCGCTGCGTCAGGCCGCGCACCAGGCGCGGCAGCGCGTGCTTGTGGCCGCTGATGGAGGTCGAGTGCGGCCCGTGGCTGACGTAGCTCGCGCTGTTGAAGGCGAACACGCGCGTGACCCAGTCGTCTGCCGCCTGCTGCGGCAGGAACTCGTAGTGCTCGCCCAGGTAGGGGTGCGCGCCCAGCGTCTCGCTGGCCTGCGCCGGCGGCGGCGCATAGCGCTGGTGCCAGCGCGCCACGCGCGGCGCCAGCGTCTGCAGCTCGGGCCGGGCCGCCAGGTCAAAGGCCTGGCCGGTGGCGCAGATCACGTGGTCGAAGCGCAGCTCGCCCTGCGGCGTGTCGATGGCGATGTCCTGCCCCGACCAGTGCACCTGCTGCCAGCCGCAGGCCGCGCGCAGCCGCAAGCCGGGCAGCGCCAGCGCACGCCGGACGCTGCCGCGCGGCGGCGGCTGGTCCACGTCGCGGAAGTGCCGCGCCACCTGCCAGCGCGTGGCGTCGCCCAGCCGCGCGTAGTGCGTCATCAGTCCGGCGGTCTCGATGTGGCGGTGCGGGTTGATGCGCGGCAGGCGGTCACGCCGGAAGCACAGGTCCACCGACTGCGCGCCGGCTTCCAGCACCGCCACCGCGTTATCGAAGGCCGATGCGCCGTGGCCCAGCACGCCCACGCGCTGGCCGCGCAGCGCGCTGAAGTCGATCGCATCGCTGGAGTGGTGGCAGCGCCCGGCCGGCAAGGGCGCCGCGATGAAGGCCGGCACGCGCCAGGCGCCAGCGCCATCGCTGCCGGTGGCCAGCACCACCAGGCGCGCCAGGCGGGTGCGCGTGTGGCCATGGCTGCGGGTGTCCACCGCCAGCAGGCCGGGCTGCGGCGCGGGGCGTAGGTCCAGCACCTCGACCTCGTTCTCTACCGGCAGCGCCAGCGTGGCGCGGTACCAGCGCAGGTAGTCCATCCACAGCGTGCGCGGGATGCGGTCCATGCCCTGCCAGGCTGCAGCGCCAAAGCGGGTGGCGTACCAGCGCTGCACACCCAGCGCGGGCAGGCCCAGCTCCATGCCGTTGAGCTGCTTGGGCGTGCGCAGCTCGGGCATGCGGGCAAAGCTTTCCCACACGCCTTCGCTGCCGGCGCGTGCGCGGTCCAGCACCGCCACGTTGGCCACGCCCTGCGCCTGCAGCATGGCGCAGGCGGTCAGCCCGCTCTGGCCGCCGCCGACGATCAGCACGTCATGCACGTGCGCGCCGTCGGCACGGGCCGGTTGCACCCAGGCGCGCTCCGGGTAGGCCAGGGCGGCCAGCTCCGCGCGCGCCTGCACCGCCAAGGCCGCCAGCGCCTGCTCGGCGCCGCGTACTTCGGTGGGCAGCAAGGCGGGTGGGTGGCCCATCACATCATGAAGTTGATGCGGAACACGTTGCCTTCCGGGTCCAGCAGCACCGCCTGGTACCAGTGGTAGTAGGTCTCGTAGGGCGCCTTGACCAGCGTGGCGCCGGCCGCCAGCGCCACCGGCACCATGCGGTCGACATCGGCCTGGCTGTCGACGTCGATGTTGAGCAGGAACTTCACGCCGCGCGTGTCTGAGTGATCGGACAAGTGCAGCAGCTCGTAGGCATCGAGCGCGTTGAAGCCCAGGCTTGATTTGCCGGTATCCAGGCCGCGAAAGATGGGCGAGCGGATAGCTTCGATCTCTTCGAAGCCGAACACGCGCTGGTAGAAGCCGCTGAGTGCGACTACGTCCCTGGCGAAGACGTTGACGTAGGAGAGGTGAGGCATGTCAGTTGCGTGTTGCTGGTGTTCGGTATGTGTGCACTGGCCACCGGGTACTCCCCTCCGCGAATGTCCCCCGGCCTGCGGCCTCCTCCTTGATTTCGCTGCGGGGAGCACCCGGCGCCCTGTGCACGGGGCACGCTGTGCTTGTGCGGGCGACCATTCAGGCCATCGCCTTGGTTCCACCAAAAGTCGTCTGCTTGACGAACTTCGACGTGAGATGGTCGCCCGACGTAACCGGCGCGTACTTGGGGGCCTCGCCCGGCGCCAGGCAGCTAGGCAGGCACTCCACCATCGCGTCGTAATTGGGCTGGTGGAAGAACACCAGCGACTGCCGCCGGTTGGTGCTGGCCACCTCGAACGGCGGGTTGCTTACGCGGTGCAGGGTGGACACCCACTGGTCGTTGGTCCACTGCATCATCAGGTCGGCGATGTTCACCACCAGCCCGCCCTCCACCATGGGCACGTCCACCCATTGGCCGGCCTTGTTGAACACCTGCAGGCCCTTGTCGTCGGGCAGCACGATGGTCAGGCTGCCGTAGTCGCTGTGCGCACCGGCGCGCAACTGCCCGGGCAGTGGCGCCTCTTTCTGGGGCGGGTAGCTCAGCACGCGGAACATGCTGATGTGCTTGTCGATCTTGTCGTCGAAGAAGAACTCGTCCAGCTTCAGCGCCAGCGCGAAGATGCGCATGAGCGAACGCGACAGCGCGCTCATGGCGTCGAAGTATTCCGTGTACGCCTCCTGGAAGCCCGCGATGTCCGGCCAGCTGTTGGGCTCGAAGTGCGCACCGGCGGCGGGGCCGCGGTGGTAGTCGTCCTCGGGCACATTGCTGGGCCCGATCGAGAAGGACTCCTTCAGGTCGCCCGGCGCCTGCTCTTCCAGGCTGTACGACAAGCCTTCTTCGCCCACCGCGCTGAAGCCGCGCACCGCATCGTCGCGCGGGCGGTCCACCCGGCGCTTGTCGGCCAGCGGCAGCGCAAAGAAGGCGCGCGACGCGGCAGACACCCGGGCAATCAGCTCGGGCGCGATGCCGTGGTGGGTAATCACCAGAAAGCCGATGCCGCGGCAGGCCTCGTCCACCTGGCGTGCCACGGCGGCCTTGCCCTCGGGGGTGCCGGCAAAGTAGGGCGCCAGGTCGATGATCGGTACGGACAACAAGGTCATGACTCGGATCTCCACGCACGCCGCGCACGGGGAAATCCATGGCGGGCTGCATGGGTTGGGCGGCATGCAACGTCCATGCCAGTTGGACCAAATGGACAAACCGTTCCGGTCGGCCGTGGCGGGCCCTACAGTGGTGCGCCGCGCCGGGTACGGCCTGTGCAAGGAAACCCAATACCGGGGTTCCGTTCGCCCCGAGCGGAGCAGGGTTCAAATGAACAGCATTGCGGCCATTCCGCACACCAACGAATTCAAGGAGGCAGGCCCACATGCCCAAGACCAAAGGCCTGGCGCTGGCTGAAGCCCAGGGCGCGCGCAGCGGCGCTCCATCCAAGCGCGTGGTGGCCAAGCGTGCCCCTGCCGCACGCAGCCCCACCGCCGTGAACCGCCGGCTGCGCCAGATCGAAGACAAGCGCAGCACCATCCTGAGCGCAGCGCTGGGCCTGTTCTCGCGTTTTGGCTTGCATGGCACCAGCGTGGACCAGGTCGCTGCACGCGCCGATGTGTCCAAAAGCAACCTGCTCTACTACTTCGCCAACAAGGAAGATCTGTACGTCTCCGTGCTGCGCAACCTGCTGGACGTCTGGCTGGAACCCCTGCGCGGCTTCAGTGCCGAGCAGGACCCGCGCCAGGCCATTGGCGACTACATCCGCCGCAAGCTCGCCGTATCGCGCGACAGCCCGGAGGCCTCGCGCCTGTTCTGCCTGGAGATGGTGCAGGGCGCACCGCTGCTGCGCGACGAATTGGGGCGTGAACTGCGCGATCTGGTCGAGCGCAAGTCCGAGGTGATCCGCAGCTGGGTCGCCGACGGCCGCCTGGCCCCGGTCGAGCCGCACCACCTGATCTTCGCGCTATGGGCCACCACGCAGCACTACGCCGACTTCGGCGTGCAGGTGCAGGCACTGACGGGGCGCACGCTGGAGGATCCGGAATTCTTCGAGGAAGCGGTGGCCAACGTGCAGCGCATCGTGTTGGATGGGATCGCGCCAGCGCCCCTGGGGCGCTGATCAAAGCTATGGACCCGGTATTCCAGACCCTGGAGACACCCCGCCTGATCCTGCGCCCCTGGCGCGACAGCGACCGCGCGCCCTTCGCCGCCATGTCGGCAGATGCTGAGGTCATGGCGCACCTGCTCGCCTTTGCCTCGCCCGAGGCGACGGATAACTGGATCACCCGGCAGCAAGCGCATCTGGCCGCACACGGCTTTTGCTTCTGGGCGCTGGAGTCCAGGGAGTCTGGTGAGTTCATCGGCGCGGCGGGCCTGCTGCGCATCGGCTACGACGCCCACTTCAGCCCCGCCGTGGAAGTGGGCTGGCGCCTGGCCCGCCCGTTCTGGGGCCAGGGCTACGCCCCGGAAGCCGCAGGCGAGGCCCTTCGCTTCGGCTTCGAGCAAATCGGGCTGCAAGAGATTGTGGCCAACACCGTGCCGGCCAACCATAACTCGCGCCGGGTGATGGAGAAGATCGGCATGTCGCATGACCCGGCGGATGACTTCGATCATCCCCTGGTGCCGGTGGGGAGCCCGCTGCGCAGGCAGGTGCTGTATCGCCTGTCGCGCGAGGGCTGGGCGGCACGGGCCTTGCGCCCTGCCACGCAGGCCGGCTTGTGATGGAACGGCGCGAGCTCGCCGTAGAAGTCCAGGGGTGGTCGTGGCCGGGGTCGGCCATTAGGGCAACGCTGAACAAGTCCCTCGCGTGTCGCGCATCCCTGCTGTGGGCGGTCTGCGGCGTTGCAAATCCTCGCCATAGCTGCGGCTATGGCTGCGGTTTGCGCCTTGCATCCCATCCCACACC
>NZ_JAELTO010000036.1 GCF_016428875.1 Xylophilus sp. ASV27 | reverse complement strand
CCCCCCCCCCCCCCCCCCCCCCCCCCCCCCCCCCCCCCCCCCCCCCCCCCCCCCCCCCCCCCCCCCCCCCCCCCCCCCCCCCCCCCCCCCCCCCCCCCCCCTTTTTTAGATGTGTATAAGAGACAGGTCCACGGTGACGGCCAAGGTCGCGGCCCCCAGGGCCCCGCTGCCGGCGCTGCGCACCAGCGCCGGGAGTTCGCCGGCTCCGGCCCCCGAGCGTGCGCCCGCGCCCGCCGCCAAGCCGGCAACGCCCACCGCCAAGCTGGCAACGCCAGCCGCCAAGCCGGCAACGCCGCCGCCCAGCAAGCCTGCGACCGCCCCGGCCCCGGCCATGGCCGGGGCCGGCTCCGACGACGACTGGGAAACCTTCTGAGCGCCGGCGCTTCTCAGCGCCGCCGGAACGGCGAGCGCGCCTCCAGGTCTTCCAGGTAGCGCGCCACGCCTTCGCCCTCGCGCTCCAGGAAGCGCTCCACCGCGTCGGCGAAGTCGGGCCGCGCCAGCCAGTGCGCGCTGGTGGTCGCCACCGGCAGCAGCGCCCGCGCCATCTTGTGCTCGCCCTGCGCGCCGCCCTCGAAGCGGTCGAAGCCATGGGCGATGCACCAGGCCAGCGGCTGGTAGTAGCAGGCCTCGAAGTGCAAGCAGTCCACCCGCTCCAGCGCGCCCCAGTAGCGGCCGTAGGCCACCTTTTCTGCATGAAATTGGCCTGAAGCCCAGGTGGTATCTTGGCTTATAGCTATCAAACTGCTAGCAATGGGCCGGCCCGCGCGCTCGGCGACGAACAGCAGCCAGTGTTCGGGCATGTCCGCCTGCATGCGGTGGAAGAAGTCGCGGCTCAGGTAGGGCGCATTGCCGTGTTCGAGATAGGTGCGTTCGTAGCAGCGGTAGAAGAAGTCCCAGTCGGCCGATGCAATGTCGCGGCCGCGCGCCCAGCGGAAATGCACACCGGCCTCGGCCACCTTGCGGCGCTCCTGGCGGATCTTCTTGCGCTTGTCCTGCGACAGGCTGGCGAGGAAATCGTCGAAACCGCCATAGGCCGCGTTGGTCCAGTGGAACTGCACGGTATGGCGCAGCATCAGGCCCGCGGCGCGGCAGGCGTCGATGTCTTCCCCGGCCCCGAACAGCAGGTGCAGCGAGGACAGGCCCTGCTCCCCGCACCAGGCGACGAGCCCCTGCACCAGCAGGCGGCGCGCGTCGGCGTCGCGCGCCAGCAGCCGCGCGCCCGGCACCGGGGTGAAGGGCACGGCGACCACCGCCTTGGGGTAGTAGTCCAGCCCATGCTGGGCATAGGCGTTGGCCCAGGCCCAGTCGAACACGTATTCGCCGTAGGAATGCGGCTTGGCGTAGAGCACGCAGGCCGCCCGCAGCCCGGCACCCTGCCAGAGGGTGAAGAACAGCGGCGTCCAGCCGGTGGCGGGCGTGGCGCTGCCGCTGTCGTGCAGCGCCGACAGGTAGGCATGCCGCATGAAGGGCGTGGGCTGGGATTGGGCGGCGAGCAGGGCGTCCCAGGCGGCGGCGTCGATGCCGCCTGCGGCATCGGACACGCGCAGTTGGTACGGGGAGTGTGGCAAGGCGGGGCAGCTTTCGAGGCGTGGCGGGCCATCGTGCCACAGCGCAGAAACCTGCGCCGGCGTGCGGCGCCGGTTCTGCGCCGCCGGCAGCCGCGATCGTCGGAAGCCGGGGCGCGGGCTGGGCATGACGCTGCATGGCAGGCCGTAGTGGTTGCGGCAACCGAGGAGGCCGGAGAATCCAGCGAGGCTGCCTCTCGATAACCGAATTGCACGCCCGGCATCGGGCGCATTCCGCGCGGACTGGCGTTACGCTATCACCCGCGAATTCGCCCGACCCTTGAAGAACAGGACACATCCATGAAGCAGATCACCGCCGTCATCAAACCTTTCAAGCTCGAAGAGGTGCGTGAGGCGCTCGCCCAGTGCGGCGTTACCGGCCTTACCGTCACCGAGGTCAAGGGCTTCGGCCGCCAGAAGGGGCATACCGAGCTATACCGCGGCGCCGAGTACGTGGTGGACTTCCTGCCCAAGGTGAAGGTCGAGGTGGTGGTGAATACGGAGGACGTGGACCGCTGCGTGGAGGCCATCGTGAACGCCGCGCGCACCGGCAAGATCGGCGACGGCAAGATCTTCGTCACCGGCGTGGAGCGCGTGGTGCGCATCCGCACCGGCGAGGAGGACGAGTCGGCGGTCTGAGACGGCGTGTCAGATCACGCTGCGCAGCGGCCCCCGATCACCGCCATGGCCTGCCGCCTGCACCAGGGCCGGCAGCAGCGCGGCGGCGTCGTCGCCGGCCTGCAGCAGCTCCATCTGCCACGGGTTCATGAAGCCGCTTTCCACGCTCTGCCGCAGGAAGGCCAGCAGGCCGTCGTAGTAGCCGCCCGCGTTGAGCAGGCCGACCGGCTTGGCGTGGTAGCCCAGTTGGCGCCAGGTCCAGACCTCGAACAGTTCCTCGAAGGTGCCGATGCCTCCGGGCAAGGCCAGGAAGGCGTCCGCGCGCTCGGCCATCATGGCCTTGCGCTCGTGCATGGTCTGCACGATGTGCAGTTCCTCGCAGCGCCGGTTGGCGAATTCCTTGTCCACCAGCGACTGCGGGATCACTCCCACCACGCGTCCGCCGGCGGCCTGCGTGGCGTCGGCCACCACGCCCATGAGGCCGTTGTGGCCGCCGCCGTACACCAGTTGGCCGCCGCGCGCGCCGATCCAGGTGCCGACGGCGCGCGCCGTCTCGGTGAAATGCGCGTCCTTTCCCGGACGCGAGCCGCAATAGACGCAAAGGGAGAAGGTGGGAGTGGACATGCTCAGCGTTTGGGGGGAAGGGCAGGGACGCTCACCAGCCGGGTGCCGGCCAGCGCGTCGTGCAGGAACTGCCGTTGCGCGTGGAAGCGGCTCAGCAGCGCCCAGACCGCGACCCAGCCCAGCACGATGACCGAGGTCTCGGCCGCGTCCAGGTGAAACAGCGCGGCACCGGCCAGCGGCGGCAGCAGCCACAGCCAGCTCAGCACGTAGCGCGCCAGCGCGCGCGGCTGCGTGACCGGGCGGCCTGCTGCATCGACCAGCCGGATGTGCCAGGTCTTCATGGCCAGGGTCTGGCCCTTGGACCAGAACCAGACGAAGTAGATGCCGAACACCACGAACAGAAAAGCCTGCAGCGCATGCCGGTTGTCCAGGGCGTTGCGGGTCTGGCTCAGGGTGCCGAACAGGTAGCCGGCGATGAACACCACGCCGAACATCAGCATGCCCTCGTACAGCCAGCAGGCCATGCGGCGCGGCAATGAGGGCGCTATTAAATTAATAGCTGAAAGCCGAGGTGTTTCCTGGGCTTGTGGGCCTTTTAGCCCGGATTCAAGGTTCATCGATCGGCAAGGACGCTCAAGGTGCGGCAACCGGCGCAGCCGGTGCCAGCGCCGGCTGCGCCGCAAGGTGTTGCGGAAGGAGCGTATTGTGATCCACCTGGGTCGGCGACACGCCGATGCGCGTGGGCGGCTGCCTGCCGTCGGCAGGCAGCGGGGTGAGCCGCGGCGAGGGCGTGAGCCGCACCGCCGCCGCCGCGCCCGCCGGGCGGGCCGCGCCGCCGCTCGAAGCGAGCCTCTTGCGTTCTTCCTCGCTGAGGGCCTGGTAGGCCTCCCAGCGCTCCTTCTTGTGGTCCGGGGCGAGCTTGCTGGTTTCGGCGAAGTTGAGCCGTGCCTGCGCCCGCTGCTGGTTGCTCAACCCGGCCCATTCGCTCATGCGCGCATGCAGGCGGGCCTGATCCGCTTCCGACAGCGACTCGAAGTTGTGCGAAATGGCAATCCACTTGCGGCGCTGGGTGTCGCTCATGCCGCTCCAGTGCGGCGCCAGCGGCGCCAGGGCCTGGCGTTGGCTGCGGCCGAGGCTGGAGAAGTCGGCCCTGGACGATGCATGGCTGGTGGCGGACTTGCCCGAGAGATGCACGCCTGTGCCCGAGGAGGCGGGTGCCGGTGCCGGCTGCTGCGCCACGGCCGAAACCGCCCAGGCCGCGGCCAGCAGGGCGGCGATCGCGGCGGGCAGGCAGTGTGGCGCGTTGATCATGCGGGGCGTTCAGTGCTGCTCGTGGGCGCTGGTCTTGAGGAACTGCACGAAGCCGGGGTCGGTGTAGGCGGCGGTTGGCAGGTCGTCGGCCAGCAGGGCGGCGTCCACCTCGGCCAGTTCGCTCACCCGGTTGTCGTTCTGTACCGAATGGATCAGCACCAGCCCGCCGACCAGGGCCACCAGCGGCAGGGCCGTGGCCAGGCGGCCCCAGAAGCCCAGTTTGCCGGAGCCGAACGTGGCGGTGGCGGTGGCGCCCTGGCCGAAGATCGCCGAGGCCGTGCGTGCCCGCACGTTCACGACCTTGCGGCGCGCCAGCGCCTGCCGCCGCACCATGCGCAGCCGCTCCGACAGGTCGTGCGGCAGTTGCCGGGCGCCCTCGGACAGGCGCGCGGCAATGCGCTCGCCGAATTCGTCCTGCAGATGGGCGGTGGTGAGTGTTTGCGACTTGTTCATATCTGGATTCCCTTTGCCTTCAGCGCCTTGCCGAGGGCCTGGACCGCACGCGAACAGTGGGTCTTGACGCTGCCTTCCGAACAGCCCATGGCCGCGGCGGTTTCTGCCACGTCCATTTCCTCCCAGTAACGCATCAGGAAAGCCTCGCGTTGACGCGGCGGCAATTCTTGTATTTCTGCTTCGATCTGCTGCAGGACCTGTGCCCGCCGGGTGGTGTCCTCCGCGCTCTCGGTGCGGTGGCTGCCGTCGTCGATCTGCAGGGTGTCGAGCAGGTTGAAGTCGCCGTCCTCCGAGGACACCTCGAAATCGCTCATGTTGGAGAAGATCGCATTGCGCGTCTTCTGCCGCCGGAACCAGTCCAGCGTGCAGTTGGAGAGGATGCGCTGGAACAGCATCGGCAGTTCGTCGGCCGGCCGGTCGCCATAGTGCTCGGCCAGGCGCAGCATGCTGTCCTGCACGATGTCCAGTGCCGCCTCTTCGTTGCGTACGTGATACACCGAGCGCTTGAAGGCGCGCGTTTCGACGCTTTTCAGGAAGTCGGAGAGTTCGCGTTCGGTGGCCAAGAAAGTCCGGCCGCTACGGGCGGCACTGTGGGGGCTCGGGGGCGCGCATGCGCCTCGTTCGGGGTGCCTGTGGGGCGCGGCGGATTATCGCATCGCCTTATTTTTTGCGGTGCGCGCGGGGCCGGGCGCGGCGAAATGCAATAATCCGCGCTGCACATCAAAAGGCAAACGGGTCCCGGTCCGGCGTAAAAGCACATCGCCCATGTCCGCGGATCCTAAGTTCCGACACCGCCTCACGAGGGTTGGGTGAAGGAGCACCCAAGGTTTTTCGTTAGAGAAATTCGCAAAGGTTGATCATGGAAATCTCCAAGGCCGAAATCGCTTCGGCAGCCGCCGCCGGCGCGCGCACCGCATCCTCCACCGAACCGAAAGAGCTCATGGGCGCAGAAGTGCTCGTGAAGTCGCTCCAGGCCGAGGGCGTCCAGTTCATCTGGGGCTATCCGGGCGGCGCGGTGCTCTACATCTACGACGCGTTCTACAAGCAGGACAGCATCCAGCACGTTCTGGTGCGCCACGAGCAGGCGGCCGTGCACGCGGCCGACGGCTACGCCCGCACCACGGGCGACGTCGGGGTGGCGCTGGTCACCTCCGGTCCGGGCCTGACCAATGCGGTCACCGGCATCGCCACGGCCTACATGGATTCGATCCCGATGGTGATCATCAGCGGCCAGGTGCCGACGGCGGCCATCGGCCTGGACGCCTTCCAGGAGTGCGACACGGTTGGCATCACGCGCCCGATCGTCAAGCACAACTTCCTGGTCAAGGACCCGCGCGACATCGCCATGACGATGAAGAAGGCCTTCCACATCGCGCGCAGCGGCCGTCCCGGCCCGGTGGTGGTGGACATCCCGAAGGACGTGTCCTTCAAGAAGGTGGCCTACGCCGGCTACCCCGAGACCGTGGAGATGCGCTCCTACAACCCGGTCAGGAAGGGCCACGGCGGCCAGATCCGCAAGGCGCTGCAACTGCTGCTGGGCGCCAAGCGCCCCTACATCTACACCGGCGGCGGCGTGCTGCTGGGCAATGCCAGCAACGAACTGCGCACGCTGGTCGATATGCTCGGCTACCCGGTCACCAACACGCTGATGGGCCTGGGCGCCTATCCGGCGTCGGACCGCAAGTTCCTGGGTATGCTGGGCATGCACGGCACCTGGGAAGCCAACAATGCCATGCAGCACTGCGACGTGCTGCTGGCCGTGGGCGCGCGCTTCGACGACCGCGTGATCGGCAACCCCAAGCACTTCGCGCAGAACGAGCGCAAGATCATCCATATCGACATCGACCCGTCGAGCATCTCCAAGCGCGTGAAGGTGGATGTGCCCATCGTCGGCGACGTGAAGGACGTGCTGACCGAGCTGATCGCCATGGTCAAGGAGTCGGCGCTCAGGCCCGACGCCCAGGCCCTGGCCAGCTGGTGGGAGACCATCGAAGGCTGGCGCGGCCGCGACTGCCTCAGGTACGAGCATGGCGACGGCGACGTGATCAAGCCGCAGTACGTGGTCGAGACGCTCTGGAACATGACCAAGGACGTCGAGACCTACATCACCTCCGACGTCGGCCAGCACCAGATGTGGGCGGCGCAGTACTACCGCTTCGACGAGCCGCGCCGCTGGATCAATTCCGGCGGCCTGGGCACCATGGGCGTGGGCATTCCCTACGCCATGGGGGTGAAGCTGGCCAAGCCCGAGAGCGAGGTGTTCTGCATCACCGGCGAAGGCTCGGTGCAGATGTGCATCCAGGAGCTCTCCACCTGCCTGCAGTACAACACGCCGATCAAGATCTGCTCGCTCAACAACCGCTACCTGGGCATGGTGCGCCAGTGGCAGGAGATCGAATACTCCGGCCGCTACAGCCACAGCTACATGGACGCGCTGCCCAACTTCGTGAAGCTGGCGGAGGCCTACGGCCACGTCGGCATGCTGATCGAGCATGCCAAGGACGTGGAGCCGGCGCTGCGCGAGGCGCGCAAGCTCAAGGACCGCACGGTGTTCATGGATTTCCGCACCGATCCCACCGAGAACGTGTTCCCGATGGTCCAGGCCGGCAAGGGCATCACCGAAATGCTGCTGGGCAGCGAGGATCTCTGAAATCCAGACAAAAATCGGCTGAAGCCCTGGTGCCGCCTGGGCTTCATGCTATCAAATAGATAGCATCCATCCCTTCGACGAATCTATTGACCGCCGAGCCCGCGCATTACCGTGCGCGGGGGAGGGCGGCGAAAAGAGGAATCTCATCCCATGAAGCACATCATCGCCGTCCTGCTCGAGAACGAGCCCGGCGCACTCTCCCGCGTGGTGGGCCTGTTCTCGGCCCGCGGCTACAACATCGAATCGCTCACGGTGGCGCCGACCGAGGACCCCAGCCTGTCGCGCATGACCATCCAGACGGCCGGCTCGGACGACGTGATCGAGCAGATCACCAAGCACCTGAACCGGCTGATCGAAGTCGTCAAGGTGGTCGACCTGACCGAGGGCGCCTACACCGAGCGCGAACTCATGATGGTGAAGGTGCGCGCCGTCGGCAAGGAACGCGAGGAGATGAAGCGCATGGCCGACATCTTCCGCGGCCGCATCATCGACGTCACCGAGAAGAGCTACACCATCGAGCTGACCGGCGACCAGTCCAAGAACGATGCCTTCCTGCAGGCCATCGAACGCACGGCCATCCTGGAGACGGTGCGCACGGGCGCCAGCGGCATCGGCCGCGGCGAGCGCGTGGTGCGGGTCTAGCCGGCCTGAGTTTTTCCCCTTCCCGCTGTGCTTCGACAGGCTCAGCATGGCGGGTTTCCCTTGCAAGGCGAGAGTCCATCGGCCATCGCCCAGAGCCTGTCGACGGGCGGATTCGCCAACAAGAACCGGAGCTATATCCATGAAAGTTTTCTACGACAAAGACGCGGACCTGAGCCTGATCAAGGGCAAGACCGTCGCCATCATCGGTTACGGCAGCCAGGGCCATGCGCACGCGCAGAACCTCAACGACAGCGGCGTGAAGGTCGTGGTCGGCCTGCGCAAGGGCGGCGCCTCGTGGGACAAGGTCGGCAAGGCCGGCCTGCAGGTCGCCGAAGTGGCCGATGCGGTCAAGCAGGCCGACGTGGTCATGATCCTGCTGCCCGACGAGCAGATCGCCAGCGTCTACAAGAACGACGTGGCGCCCAACATCAAGCAGGGCGCCTCGCTGGTGTTCGCCCACGGCTTCAACGTGCACTACGGCTTCGTGCAGCCGCGCGCCGACCTCGACGTGTGGATGGTCGCGCCCAAGGCCCCGGGCCACACCGTGCGCGGCACCTACACCCAGGGTGGCGGCGTGCCGCACCTGATCGCGGTGCACCAGGACAAGAGCGGCAAGGCGCGTGACCTGGCGCTGTCCTACGCCATGGCCAACGGCGGCGGCAAGGCCGGCATCATCGAGACCAACTTCCGCGAAGAAACCGAAACCGACCTGTTCGGCGAGCAGGCCGTGCTGTGCGGCGGCACCGTCGAGCTGATCAAGGCCGGCTTCGAGACGCTGGTGGAAGCCGGCTATGCGCCCGAAATGGCCTACTTCGAGTGCCTGCACGAGCTCAAGCTCATCGTGGACCTGATCTACGAAGGCGGCATCGCCAACATGAACTACTCGATCTCCAACAACGCGGAATACGGCGAGTACGTCACCGGCCCGCGCATCGTGACGGACGAGACGAAGAAGGTCATGAAGCAGGTCCTGAAGGACATCCAGACCGGCGAATACGCCAAGAGCTTCGTGCTGGAGGCCGCCGCCGGCCAGCCCACGCTGATCAGCCGCCGCCGCCTGGGCGCCGAGCACCAGATCGAGCAGGTCGGCGCCAAGCTGCGCGCGATGATGCCCTGGATCGCCAAGAACAAGCTGGTGGACCAGTCGCGCAACTGATCCTGCGTGCTTGACGGCAAGGGCCACCCTGCGGTGGCCTTTGCTTTTTCGCCTTGCGCCTGCGCGCTCTTACACTCGCCTGCTGCGCTCCAAAGGACCCGTTTTATGCCGAATGCCCCCCGCCCGCTGGACCCCGCCCACGATGGAGTCGTGGTGCGCAAGCGCCGCAAAGGCATCTACATCCTGCCCAACCTGTTCACGCTGGCCGCGCTGTTCGGGGGCTTCTACGCCATCGTCATGGCCATGAACGGCCGCTTCGACCTTGCCGCCGCGGGCGTCTTCGTTGCCATGGTGCTCGACAGCCTGGACGGCCGCGTGGCGCGCATGACCAATACCCAGAGCGCCTTCGGCGAACAGATGGACTCGCTCTCGGACATGGTCTCGTTCGGGGCCGCTCCCGCGCTGATTGCCTACGAGTGGGGGCTGCGCGGGCTGGGACGCTGGGGCTGGATCGCCGCCTTCGTCTACTGCGCCTGTGCCGCGCTGCGGCTGGCGCGCTTCAACGTCAACACCACGGTCGTCGACAAGCGCTACTTCCAGGGCCTGCCCTCGCCCGCTGCCGCGGCACTGGTGACCGGCTTCATCTGGCTCATGAACGATGCGGGCGCGCGCAATGGCGGCCTGTCCTGGATGAGTTGGCCGCAGGTGACCTGGATCACGTTCGCCTTCACCCTCTACGCCGGCCTCACCATGGTCACCAACGTGCCGTTCTACAGCTTCAAGGACGTGCAGATGAAGAAGAGCGTGCCCTTCGCCGCCATCGTGCTGATCGCCCTGGGCATTGCCGTCATCAACATCGATCCGCCCACGGTGCTGTTCGGCATCTTCGTGGCCTATGGCCTGAGCGGCTACGCGGTCTATGCCTGGCGCCGGTTCAAGGGACGCCCGGCGAGCGTCATCAGCACCTCCACCGAGGAGCCGGACGAGCGCAACTGGCATCGCTGACGCCGGCGCTTGCAGGGCGCGCGCCGCCTGTGCTAGAGTCGCGCTCCATGACCAAGATTTCGCTGTCCCTACTACTACTGCTCGACGGGCAGAGACGGTAGCGCACGCGTAAACCTCACTCTACGGCCCGTTTTGCACCAGCAACGGGCCGTTTCCTTTTGGGGGTTGCTGGTTTTCACCATCGCAGAAAGATTCCATCATGTTGCAGCAACCCTCTACCAAGTACCGCAGTTTCCCGCCGGTCGGCCTGAAGGACCGCACTTGGCCCGATGCCGTGCTGACGAAGGCGCCCGTGTGGCTGTCGACCGACCTGCGGGATGGCAACCAGGCGCTGATCGAGCCCATGGACATCGAGCGCAAGATGCGCATGTTCGAGACCCTGGTGGCCATCGGCTTCAAGGAAATCGAGGTGGGATTCCCGTCGGCGTCCCAGACCGAGTTCGACTTCGTGCGCAAGCTCATCGAGGAGGACCGCATACCCGACGACGTCACGATCCAGGTGCTGACCCAGGCGCGCGACCATCTCATCGAGCGCACTTTCGAATCGCTGCAGGGCGCGCCGCGCGCCATCGTCCACCTCTACAACGCCGTGGCGCCCGTCATGCGCCGTGTGGTGCTGGGCATGGACGAGGACGGCATCGTGGAGCTGGCCACCATGCACGCCCGCATGTTCGCAGACTGCGCGGCCAGGCAGCCCGACACCCGGTGGACCTTCCAGTATTCGCCGGAAATGTTCTCGGGCACCGACCTGGCCTTCTCCAAGCGCGTGGTCGACGCCGTGACCGAGGTCTGGCGGCCAACGCCAGAGCGCAAGTGCATCGTCAACCTGCCCTCCACGGTCGAGCATTCCACGCCCAACGTCTTTGCCGACATGATCGAATGGATGCACCGCCACCTGGCGCGGCGCGACGCCATCGTGCTGTCGGTCCATCCGCACAATGACCGCGGCACCGGCACCGCGGCCGCCGAGCTGTCGCTCATGGCCGGTGCAGACCGCATCGAAGGCTGCCTGTTCGGCAACGGCGAGCGCACCGGCAACCTGGACCTGGTGAACGTGGCGCTCAATCTCTATACGCAGGGCGTGCCGCCGGGGCTGGATTTCTCCAACATCGACGAGATCCGCGCCACGGTCGAGTACTGCAACCAGATCCCGGTGCACCCGCGCCACCCCTACGTCGGCGACCTGGTCTACACCTCGTTCTCCGGGTCGCACCAGGACGCGATCAAGAAGGCCTTCACGGCACGCAAGGAGGGCGACATCTGGGACATTCCCTACCTGCCCATCGACCCGAAGGACGTCGGCCGCAGCTACGAGGCCGTGATCCGTGTCAACAGCCAGTCCGGCAAGGGCGGCATCTCCTACCTGCTCGAGAGCGAATATGGGCTCGAGATGCCGCGCCGCCTGCAGATCGAGTTCAGCCAGGTGGTGCAGCGCGCCATGGATGCCAGCGGCAAGGAAATGACGGCGCGCGATATCTGGGCGCTGTTCGAACAGGAGTACCGCCTGCGGTCCATCGATGTGCCCGAGCACCGGGTCGCCGAGGACAGCGTGAATGGACGCCACACGGTGCACCTGGAGGCGCGCATCGACTGGACCGATGGCCAGCGCGAGGTCGCCGGCCAGGGGACGGGGCCGATCGACGCATTCGTCGCCGGCCTGCGCGAAGCCACCGGCCACGCCGTGCGCGTGCTCGACTACCACCAGCATTCGATGGGCTCCGGCGCCGATGCCAAGTCGGTTGCCTATGTCGAAATGCAGGTCGATGACGGCCCCAGCCTGTTTGGTGCGGGCATGGATGTGAACATCGTGTCCGCCTCCTTGAAGGCCATCCTGTCGGGGCTGGCCCGCTCGTCCACTTCGGCTGCCCCGGTGCCGGCCGAGAGCGAAGCCGTGCCGGTCTGAGGCTTGCATGCGGCAGAGCCGGGAAGTCCGCCATCTGGCGGGCCCCCGGCTTTTTTGTGCTCCAATGTCGCCTTGCCGCTGCGGCAGCCGATACATTTTTTTGTAAATTTGGCAGAGCTTGAACTACGGCGCGCAAGTAATTGATCTTGCGCGTTTTTTTGAGTCCATTAAACTCCTGGCCTTGCCTACTTTTCCGCCGCGGAGCACCAATGATGTCAAGCCGTAACCCCCCCGTCTTGCGTCGCCTGGCCCGGGCCCTCACCGCAGCCGTATTTGCAACCTTGCTGGTGCAGCCGGCCGCGGAGGCCGGCCAGCAGCGAAAGAAGGCCGCCGTCAAGGCGCATTCCACGGTGGCGGTTCAGCAGCGGCAGGCGCGTCAGGTGGGGCCCCGCAAGGCAGTCACTGCGACGCGGGTCAGTCGGACTCTGTCGGCCCGCAAAGCTCCCGTGACGCGCGTGGCCTACGCGCCCCAGCGCCCCTCGTTCGGCCAACTCGCCGGCCTTCATTCTGCGCAAGACCCTCTGGATCTGAAGTCCAGCGTGGCCTTCGTCATGGACCAGGACACGCACGAGGTGCTGCTGAGCAAGAACGACAGCGCCGTGCTGCCGATCGCCTCCATCACCAAGCTCATGACGGGCCTGATCATCAGCGAAGCGCGGCTGCCGATGGACGAGATGATCACCATCACCCAGGACGACGTGGATACCGAGAAGTGGAGCCGTTCCCGCCTGGTCGTGGGCACCACGCTGAGCCGCGCGGAGCTGCTGCACCTGGCGCTCATGTCCAGCGAGAACCGTGCCGCCCACGCCCTGGGACGTACCTATCCTGGCGGCCTGGCCACGTTCGTCGCGCTGATGAATGCCAAGGCGCAGATGCTGGGCATGGCGGACACCCGCTATGTCGAGCCCACGGGCCTGTCCAGCCGCAACCAGTCCAGCGCCCGTGATCTGGCCACTCTGGTGGCTTCGGCCTATAAAGAGCCCATGTTGCGCGAACTCACCACTTCGCCCAGCTTTGCGGTGGAAGTCGGCAAGCGCACCTTGCAGTTCAACAACACGAACCGCCTGGTGCACAGCCCCGCCTGGGACATCGGGCTGCAGAAGACCGGCTTCATCAATGAAGCCGGGCAATGCCTGGTCATGCAGGCCAGGATCGCCGGCCGCAAGCTGATCATGGTGTTCCTCGATTCCGCCGGAAAGCTGAGCCGCGTGGCGGACGCGGAACGGGTGCGACACTGGGTGGAGTCGTTCCCGACTGCGGCGACGGAGCTGGTCAAGCACACCGACGGCTGAGGCGCGCAGCGGTTTGCCTGCCCTGCTCGGGGGCAGGCTGTACATGCGCGCGTTCAGGGGCGGTGCTGCGGCGGGCGGTGACCCAGTGCCTCGGAAATTTCCCGGGCCGTGGCCTCCAGCTTGGGGAGCCAGTTCTCGTCCAGGCGGTCGGCCGGAGCCGATATCGACAAGCCTGCAACGAGCTTGTCCTGGTCGTCGTAGATCCCGGCGGCCATGCAGCGCACGCCCAGCTCCAATTCTTCATTGTCGCGCGCCGAACCGTACTGGCGGGCGCGAGAGAGTTCGCGCTCCAGTACCGGCAACTGGGTGATGCTGTTGCGCGTATGGCCGCTCAGGCCGGTGCGGGTGGCGTAGGCGCGGACCCGCTGCGGGTCGTCCGCCGCCAGGAAGAGCTTGCCCACGGACGTGAGGTGCAGGGGTGCCCGGCCACCGATGGCGCGCACCACCTGCATGCCCGAGCGTTCGCTGTAAGCGCGCTCCACATAGACGATTTCGTCGCCCTGCCGCACGCTCAGGTTGACCGGCTGCTGGATCAGCTTGTGCAGTTCGCGCATCGGCAGCAGGGCGGCGTCGCGCACGCTGAGCCGGGCCTTGACCAGGTTGCCCAGTTCCAGCAGGCGCATGCCAAGGCGGTAGCTGCCGGCCTCGGGGCGGTCGACGAAGCGGCCGATGGTGAGGTCGTTGAGGATGCGGTGCGTGGTGGAAGGATGCAGTCCCGTGCGCTCGCTGATTTCCTTGAGCGAAATCGCGTCTTCGCGGGAGGCCAGGACGTCGATCAGGGTGAACATCCGTTCGATTACCTGGACGCTGGGCGTGGCGGGCACGCCGGAGTCTGTCTTCTTCATGGAACCTGTCTGAGACAACGGGTTTTGATTTTATCTTGTGAAAAGCAATCCTGCTCCTGCGGAATGAGCAGGCGTGCTGGCGTCAGCGTGCCTGCCAGCTTCCATCAACCAGCAACTCATAGGGGCGGAAGCGCGCCTTGTAGCGCATCTTGGAGCTTTCCTCGATCCAGTAGCCCAGGTAGACGTGCGGCAGCCCCAATTGCCGTGCCTGCTCGATCTGCCACAGGACGCCGTAGGTGCCGTAGCTGGCGCCGGGCTCGGGCGCGTAGAAGGTGTAGACGGCGGACAGGCCATCATTGACGATGTCCAGGATCGAAACCATGCGCAGGATACCGGCGCTGCCGTCGGGCCGCGTATCGCGGAATTCCACCAGGCGCGAATTGACCCGGCTCTGCAGCAGGAACTGCGTGTACTGGTCGATGCTGTCGTGGTCCATGCCGCCGCCGGCGTGGCGGCCATTCTGGTAGCGAAGGTAGAGTTCGTAGTGCTCCGGCAGGTAGCACAGCTTGAGCACGCGCGCCTGGAGCCGGCTGTGCTGCTGCCAGGCGCGGCGCTGGCTGCGGTCGGGCCTGAAGCGATCGGCCAAGACCCGCAGCGGCTGGCAGGCGCGGCAGCCATCGCAGTACGGTCGGTAGGTGAACATGCCGCTGCGCCGGAAGCCCTTGGCGATCAGCTCGCTGTAGATGTCGTTGTGGATCAGATGCCCGGGCGTGGCCACCTGGGAGCGCGCCTGCCGCTCCGGCAGGTAGCTGCAGGGATAGGGCGCCGTTGCATAGAACTGCAGGGCATGCAGCGGAAGATCCTTGAGGTGCGTCACGCGGCGGGCTGCAAGGGGCTGAGGAGTGAATTCCAGTATACGGGGTCGAATCTCCAGTCGGGGGGTGCTTGCCCGGACGCTGCGGCCATCGCCTCCAGGAATTCCGCCCGGCGGATTTCCGAGGCTCCGAGCGAGGCCAGATGCCGCGTGTTCTGCTGGCAATCGACCATGTCGACGCCCTGGTGGCGGCAGAACGCCACTAGGGCGGCCAATGCAATCTTCGAGGCGTCGGTACGGCGGGCGAACATGGACTCGCCGAAGACCGCCCTGCCGATGGCGACGCAGTAGAGTCCGCCGGCCAGTTGCCCGTCGATCCATGCCTCCACACTGTGGGCGTAGCCCGCGGCATGCAGGGCGATGTAGGCGCGCTCCATCTCAGGCAGGATCCACGTCCCCTGCTGCCCTTCGCGCGGTGAACGGGCGCAGGCTTGGATCACCGACGCGAAGTCATGGTCGATGCGTATCTGGCAAGCTGGCTGCGCCATGAAGCGCAGCAGGGTCTTGCGCAGGGAGCGGTGCAGGCGAAAGGCGGACGGCCGCAGCACCATGCGAGGATCCGGACTCCACCAGAGTATCGGCTGCCCGGCGCTGAACCACGGAAAGATGCCATGGCGGTACGCCTGCAGCAGGCGCGCAACGTCGAGCGTTCCGCCTGCGGCCAGCAGTCCCGGCGCGGGATCCGCATCGCCCCAGGCCTGGGCTGCTGCAGGAAAGGGGCTGAATTCATCGAGCCAGGGGATGGGGCGCGTCATCTGGGCTGCCGGGGCGGCCAAAAACCATGATTGTTCCATGGCGCGCCCGAACTGGCGATCGCAGCGCCCGCATCGACTGCCGGAAGTCCCGGCGGCAGTTGCCGTTCGGAAGCGGCGTCAGGAACGCTGGTGCAGCCAGTCCTGGGCCGTGGTGATCAGGGGTAGCGCAGCCCACGCCAGCATCAGTGCGATGGCCGCATAGAAGTAGAGGGTCATGGCGATCTCCTTGCTTGTCCATGTACGGTACACCCTGGCGGCGGGCCTGGCAAATGCGCGGGTAACAGGCGTCTATGTATCGCGCCTACGCTGCCACATTGCACTCCCGGCGCAGCAGGGCCAGGGCGTCGCGGAGCTGGTAGTCGAGGTCGCTGCGCAGCGTCCGCTCCGACTCCTGCAGGAAGCTGTGCCACATCCTGCGGTAGTCGTCCCGGTAGGCGCCGGGGGCGTGGCTGTCGATGAATGCCGTGGCCAGTTCGGGCTGCAGGCCGGTCCTGCGGATCTTGCGTACCAGGCTGGCGGCCGTCTTCTCGGTGAGCAGCGTCTTGCGCGGAGCGCCCGCCGCCAGGCACAGGAACAGCGTGAGCAGCGAGGGCTCGTCGTCGTGATCCTGCGTCAGCCGGAGCCAGGTCCGGCTGGGCGGCTGGGCGGGCGCGTCCTCTTCCAGCGCGTGGTGGTAGTGGTCGATCTCTGCCAGCGGGTCCTCCAGCAGGAAATAGCGGCCCCTGAATGCGGAGGTGGCGCGCAGCAGCGGGCGCATCGGCTGGCTGGCGTCGAGCAGCCTTGCCAGATCCGTTTGAACGCCGGGGAGCAGGGATTGGACCGTGTCCCGCAGAGGCTCTGGCAGCGCCGCTGGCAGGCTGAGCGTTGGGGCGGCCTTCTTTTTGCGCCAGGCCAGTACCATCTTTTCGAAGGCCGGGGCATTGGGCCACTCGGTGCCTTGGGGGGCCAGGGCAGGCAGCAGCAGCCCGGTGCGGATGACCGACTCGGCGTCGGCTCCCGCCTCTTCCAGGTCGCCGGCATCCAGGGCGAACGGCCGCACCAGCCAGAGCGCGGCTTCGATGGCCTGCCCGATTGCGCTGCGCCGCGCCAGTTCGGCCTGGTACTCGGCATGGCTGCGCAGCGACCACTGCGCCAGCAGCGCGGTCTGCGCATCGGCAACGCCCGACATGCCGAAGTGACTGCTCTCGGGCATGGCGATCAGGCGCTTGAGCATGTCCGAGCCGCCCTTGGAGCGCGACAGGAATGAATGCTCCTGCAGCGACTGTGCCGCCTTGTGCAGGTCGCCGCCGCAGCTCTCCTCGAGATAAAGGCTCACCAGGTTGACGATGCGCTCGCGGGCCTTCTCGAGTTCGGGGCGCAGGTACTCGCTGCCGAAGTGGCGGGCGATCTGCACCATGCCCTTGGGCGCCTCGTTGTTGAGCGCGTCCAGCCTGGCGGCGTCGATGAGGCCGTGCTGCAGGCCATAGGCCAGCGCCTTCTCGAAAAAGGGGCGGCCGTCGTGCAGCGACAGCGCCGATGAGGGGCGGGGGGAGGGGGACGTGGGCATGTGCGGACGTCGTCAGATGGCCGATTCCTCGTCGGACGCGCGCGCGGCGGGCGTGGCCTTGCCCCGGTCGGTGTCGGTGGTCTCGACCTTGCCGTCGTCCTCTTCCTCCGGCGCGTCGCCTTCGTCCAGGCCTTCGTCGTGCGCGCGGGCCTTGGCGCGCAGCACGAGCAGGGTTTCGATGAACAGGTCGCGGCATTCGTAGCGCAGCAGCCAGGCCAGTTGCATCCAGTCGCCGTCGGCCACCTCGTCCAGCGTGACGCGCGGCTGCACGTAGGCCGAGGCCATCAACTGCTCCTCCGACAGCATGGGGTCGTAGTCCTCCACGGCGTCGAAGCTGCCGGTGCGGGCGAAGGCCTCCACGCGGCTCCACTTTTCCGCGAAGTAGTTGGCCAGCGCCTCGCTGCCGCCCTCCAGGTCGCCGATGGCGTTGAGGAATTCCAGCGGATCGGCACCGTCGCGGAAGATCACCGCGTTGACCATGTTGCGCAGGTGGGTGTGGCTCAGGTCCTTGTACTGCTTCTCCAGCACCATGGCGCGGGCGAACTGTTCGGGTGTGACCAGCAGGTTGACGACCGAGGCCTTGGAGTCGTCGTACTCGCGCATCACGGCCAGGATGTCCTTGGGCGCCAGTTGGTCCAGTACCACCATGAGCGCGTTGTCGCCCTCGGTGTCGGCCAGTTCGGCCAGGGCCGATTCGGCGCCCACGATGTCGCCGGCGGCGATCAGGCTCTTGGTCTGGGTGATGAGTGCCAGGTGATGGTTCATATGCGTCTGCTGCCTCTGTCAGTCCTTGCGGTCAAATCCTTGGTCGGCCAGCCAGTCTGCGCCGGCCTCTTCGCGGGTGCGCCGGTCCTGCGGATCGCGCGCGTCGTCTGCGTCGAAGCGGCTGAAGTCGTCGTCGGCGCTGGTGTCGTCGCCGTCTTCTTCGGCGTCCGCCTCCTCCTGCGCGGGGGCAGGGGCCGGGCGTACGTGGTGGTAGAGGTACTCGAGCACGGCGGCCAGCGTCATGAAGCTGCTGCCGCCAGGCTCGCGCAGCACCGTCTGCGCTAGGCCCTGGGCCCAGGGTTCGAGCTGGATGCTGTCCTTCAGGCTGTCCCAGGCGGGCAGTTGCCCGGCGTGCAGGCCCAGGAGATGCTCCATCCTGGACGGGCCGGTGAAGCGAAAGCCCTGGTGGAAGACCACCGCCACCATCTCGGGGCTCAGTTCCATCATCTGCACCAGGAAGGCCATTTCATTGCGCTTCTGCGTCAGGCGCTGGCGCAGGACGTTCTTGTCCTCGGAGTCGAAACTCAGGTCCTCCAGCTCTGCCTGGTAAGCCGAGCGCAGGTCGCGAAAGTAGGGTGAGAGTTTCATGAAGGAAGGATGCTCTTGAAATACGAGTGCCAGATGTCCTGCGCCGTGGCCAGCGGGTCGTCCAGCAGGTTGCGGCGGCGGTTGCTGTCGTAGGCCTCGCGCTGTGCCGGGTCCGACAGCACCTCGTAGGCCTTCTGCACCGCCCGGAAGCGCTCCGCCGCGTTGGGGGAAGGGTTGCGGTCCGGATGGTGCAGCGATGCCTGCTGCCGGAAGGCCTTCTTGATGTCGGCCAGCGACGCGTGGCTGCTCACCCCCAGGGCGGCGTAGTGGTCTGTCATGGAACGAATGCAATGCAGCAGGTGGTGGACATGCGGATCGGCAAAAGAAAAAACCCGCTATGCAGAACATAGCGGGTTTTCCAGAGGCCTTGCGGCTTGTAGGTGGCTCCTCGACCTGGGCTCGAACCAGGGACCTACGGATTAACAGTCCGGCGCTCTACCGACTGAGCTATCGAGGAACAAGCCTCAGATTATATACAGAAAATTGCGGGTCTTAAAAGCTCGTGCTCAGAGCGATGCGAAAAGTCCGCGCCGCGCCCGGGTACAGGTAGACGTGGCCGTACTGGTAGGGCGACTCCTTCCAGTAGCGGCGGTCCAGCAGGTTGTCGATGCTGGCCCGCCAGCGCAGGGTGGTGCCCCCCAGCTTCTGCTCGTAGCGCAGGCCCGTGTCCAGGCGCGTCCAGCTCGGCAGTTCGATCGTGCCATCGGGCAGCACGTCGCGGCGGCCTTCATGCGACAGGCCGCCCACCAGTTCCAGGCCCGGCAGCGCCGCCACGTAGTAGCCCGCCTGCGCGCGCAGCGTGCGCTTGGGCACGTTGGTGGGCCGCTGGCCGTTGACCGACGGCTCGGCCGTGCTGCCCTGGCGCTTGGCGTCGAGCAGCATCACGCCGCCAGCCAGCCGCCAGGGGCCCTGCCGCCACTGGGCGCTGGCCTCCAGGCCCTGGTGGCGTGCATTGCCTTCATAGGCGCCTTCGCACGGCGTGATGCCCAGGCGGCTGCAGGCATCCAGGTTGGTCACCGGCCGCACGATGTGGAACCATGCCGCCTGCCAGGCCAGCGCCTCGTTGCCGCCCTTCATGCCCACTTCCCACTGGCGCGACTTGATCGCGGGCAGGGCCACGCCGGCATTGGTGTACTGCGAGGGCTTGTTGGGCACGATCTGCGACTCCACGCCCTGGCCGTAGCTGGCGTAGACGATGCGGCCCGGCGCCAGCGCGTAGCTGGCAGCCAGCCAGGGCGTGGTCAGGCCGGCGTCGTAGTCGGTCGGGCGCGTGCCATCGGTGCGCACGCTCTCGCGCGACAGGCGCGTGTGGCGCAGGCCGGCCCAGGTGGTGAAGCGCGGGTTCCAGCGGATCGCATCCTGCGCCGAGAACTCCAGCGAATGCTCGTCGCGGTTGGTGTTGGTGTCGTTCAGCGCCGGGTCCGCCGGCGTGAACAGCGTGCCGGCGACATTGCCGGTGCCGACGTAGTTGTAAGCCTGGTTCTGGAACCGGTTGCGCACGCGGCTGGCCAGTACGCCGAACGACAGGTCGTGCGCAACGCTGCCCGTCTGCGCATGGCCCTGCACCGTGAGGTTGGCAGCCTGCTGCAGCCGGCGCTCGTTGTCGCTGCGGAAGTCGTACAGGTCGTAGGTGCCGTCAGAGCAATAGCGGTCGTAGTTGCCCTCGGCGCTGCAGCCAAAGGGGTAGGCCAGCCGGTCATTGCTCTTGAGCCGCTGCTGCCCCAGCTGCGCGGACCAGCGCCAGCGGTCGTTCAGTGCCTGCTGGAAGCGCAGCGTGCCCGTCAGTGCCTCGAACACCGAAGGCTGCGACCAGGGCTGGTTGTTGAGGTTGATGCGCGGGTCCACCGGCGCGGGCAAGGTATTGCCCAGCAGGCTGAAGCCGGCCTGGCTGGGCTGGGATTTGCGGCTCCATTCCACCTCTGCCTCCAGCACCAAATCGCGGCTGATGCGCCAGTCGGTGGCCAGCGACAACAGGCTGCGCTCGCCGTCCAGGTTGTGCACCAGCGGCCGCAGGCGCTCCTGCGCAAGGTTCAGGCGGTAGCCGAACTCGCGGTCCACGCCAAAGCGCCCAGCCAGGTCCACCGCGCCCAGCAGGCTGCCGCGCGACGTGGTCTCCACGCGCACCTCGCGCAGGTCGTGCTCGGTCGGGCGCTTGACCACATAGTTGACCAGGCCGCCGGGCGCGCTGGTGCCGGCCTGGATGCCGCTGGTGCCCTTGAGGATCTCGATGCGCTCCTTGTTGTCGAGCGGGATCGTGGTCTCGGCGCTGATCGGCAGGCCTTCGCGCCGGTAGTTGAAGCGGTTGTCCAGCACGAAGCCGCGCACCGTAAGGAAGTCCCAGTAGCCGGGCGAGTTGTAGGCGTCGGTGACGGCCGGGTCGAACTGCGTCAGGTCCGCCAGCCGGCGCGCGCCGCTGGCCTGCAGCTGCGCCCGGTCGATCACGGTGGCAGACACCGGCACCTCCTGCAGCGGCAGATCGCCAAAGCCGGCAATGTCGGCCTGCGGCGCCGCGCGGCGATCGTCGATGGTTACGGCCTTGAGCGTGGGAGCTGTGTCGGGCGCGGTCTGGGCGGAAACGCCTGTTGCTGCGAAAACGAGAGCGGACAGCCCTTGCTGTACTTGGGCTAGGCCCACTTTTCTTTTAAATGCCACAACGTCATCCTTGGACGGTTGGGCAGGGCGAAGACGTGCGGGACGCGGGTGGCCATGAACGGCCCCGGTCAGAACATGCTTTCCCTGCGCGAGGATTACCTCAATCAGGTTCGAAGGGACTTTCTCAGTCGCCCCGCATCGCGCGGCAACACCCCCAGCGGCTGCGCGGCCTGGGCTGCGCAGTGGGGGGATTTTATGCGGTGGAGGGGTGGCGGCTGTTGGTTTGTGGCGCCGGGGGAGCGTTTTGTGGCGCGGGCCACGAGTGCCTTGTGGATGGGGTAGGGGCGAGGAGTCCGTTCGTCAGAAAGGCGTCGAGAGCTCGCGGCTATGGAGTGAGGTTTGTCGGCGGATTGAGATAGGGGGAAGGTGTATGTCTGCCTTGCAGCAGTTGCTGTCCGTCACGCATTCCGGATGGATGGCCGCTCTGGGAACCGTAACTGGCCAAGCATTCGCTGTAGCGTCGCCAAGCTGTTCGCGAACATCGTTGGGATTCACCGCGGATACCATCCTGGGCTGTGTAGATCCGATCGCGCGCTAAGCAGGGCGGCATTGCAAGCATTGCCGATTTAATTCGGTGCTGAATGGGAGAAAAAGGGCGTGGGGACAATACGGCGGTTGGTGCTCAAGAATTTCAAGCGCTTCAAGGCGCTGGAACTGGAATTCGATCCGGAACTGAACATCCTGGTCGGCGGCAACGAAGCCGGCAAGAGTTCGGTGCTGCAGGCCATTGACATTGTGTTGAGCGCCAGTCGCAGCAAGGTCAAGGGCATTGGGCTCGAAGCACTGTTCAACGCCGACTGCATCGCCGAGTTCCTCGCTGGCGCCAGGAAGATCGCCGACCTGCCCGAGCTGCTAATCGAGATCTATTTTGATGACCTGCAGGGCCGCCACGACCTGGATGGGCGCAACAACAGCAAGGGCGCAGACCACCTTGGCATCAAGATGGTGTGCAAGCCGGTCGACGAATACACGAAGGAGATCCAGGCCATTCTCGCGGAGAAGCATGAGAACTTCCCCTTCGAATACTACGGCGTGCATTTCCTGACGTTCACAGACGAGGCTGTCTTTCCGTACAAGAAGCCACTGCGGCACCTGTTGATCGACAGCTCGCTGATCAACAACGAGCACGCTACGCGCGAATACACGCGCTCGATGTATGCCGCGCATGCGAACGTTGCCCAGCGCAACCTGCACGGCTTCGAGTACCGTAAGGCCAAGGCGAAGTTCAAGGATGACGTCTTCAAGACGATGAACGACGGTCTGGATGCCTACAAGTTCGACGTCAGGACCAGCCCGAAGGCCAGCGTCGAGACCGACATCATCATCACCGAGGACGACATCCCGGTGGATAGCAAGGGCAAGGGCCGCCAGTGCTTCATCAAGACCGAGTTCGCGCTGCGCAACCGGGAGCATGCGCTTCACGTGCTGCTGCTGGAGGAGCCGGAGAACCATCTCAGCCAGGTGCATATGCGCAAGTTGATCGAGCGCATCCGGGCCTCCGTCAAGAAGCAGCTCTTTGTCGCCACTCACAGCAGCTTCATCGCCACGCGGCTGAATCTTCGGAAGGTCCTGATCCTGAGTGAGGAAAACCCGTCGCGGCCGGCGAGCCTGAAGGATCTCAGCCCGGGAACCGCCGAGTTCTTCATGAAGGCCCCCGACAACAACGTCCTGGAGCTCGCTTTGTGCAAAAAGGCGATCCTGGTCGAGGGCGACGCGGAGTTCATCCTGATGGAGGCGCTATACAAGATCAGCGCACCCGGGTGCAGCCTGGATGCCGACGGCATCCATGTGATCTCGGTCGATGGCACCAGCTTCAAGCGCTACCTCGAACTTGCCAAGCTGCTGGGCATCAAGGTGGCGGCGATCCGCGACAACGACAAGGACCATTCAGCCAACTGCGTCGCGAACTACGCGGGCCACGTGTCGGCATCCATCCAGGTCTTTGCGGATCCCGACAACACCCGCCATACCTTCGAGGTCTGCATGTACCAGGACAATCAGGTCGCCTGTGAGGATCTGTTCGCGGCGGGTCGCAAGAGCCTGAGCGTCGAGGACTACATGCTGAAGAACAAGACCGACGCCGCGTTCCAGCTACTGGAGAAGAAAGGCGCCACGCTGGTAGCCCCCAGCTACATCCAGCAGGCGGTGGCATGGATAAGAGCGTAGTCTTTGCGGTCGCCGGATCGGGCAAGACCACCCGCTTGGTCACTGCGCTGGACGAGGAGCGGCGCTTCCTGCTGGTCACGTATACCGAGGCCAACCACGACAACCTGCGTGCCAAGGTCATCGAGCGCTTTGGCTACCTGCCGCCCAACATCGCGATCTACACCTACTTCAGGTTCTTGCACAGCTTTTGCTACCGGCCGTTCCTGCGCTCCAAGAAGGATACGCGCGGCATCACCTTCAACACGCCCGAGCGGTTTCCTGTTTACCCCTTAACCGATGACCGGCGCTACATGTCATCCGGCCGCTGGCTCTATGCGAACCGCCTCGCCAAGTTCATCACGCAGTCCGGTCTGGTCGGTGCGGTGGTGGCCCGCATCGAGAAGTACTTCGACGTCTTCTTCGTCGACGAAGTACAGGATTTCGGCGGGCATGACTTCAACTTCCTGCTGGCAATCAGCGCGGCCCAGGTGACCATGAGCTTCGTCGGCGACTTCCACCAGCACACCTTCGATACGAGCCGTGACGGCAACGTCAATGCCAACCTGCATGAGAACTACGATGCCTACAAGAAGAAGTTCGAGCAGGCTCGATTGAAGGTCGATACCGACAGCCTCAAGCGCAGCCGTCGCTGCAGCAAGAGCGTCTGCGACTTCATCACGGCGAAGATAGGCATCGACATTCAGGCTCATGACGAGCGGGTCAGCGTCGTGCGCTTCGAGGACGACCCGGCAGCGGTGGCGGACCTCTACCGGAATCCCGGGATGGTGAAACTGTTCTACAAGGAGCACCAGAAGTACGGCTGCTTCTCCCAAAACTGGGGCGCGTCCAAGGGCATCGACCGTTACGAGGATGTGTGCGTGGTGCTCAATCCCGGCAACGTGAAAGCCTGGAACTTGGGCAGCTTCCGGGACATCAACCCGGAGACGCGCAACAAGCTTTACGTCGCTTGTTCCCGCGCAAGGGGCAACCTGACGTTCGTCCCGGAGGCCCTGCTGAAGGGCTACAAACGCTCCTGAGTGTTGCCACGCCGCGCGTGGGCCGCCGGCTTCTCCAGCGTAGTCGCCGCATCCATCACGCTGGCGCCTGCCCGCCGGAATTGTTCGGCTGCGCCGTAGGACCGAGCCGGCGCCGATCCCTGATATCCACTGGACGCCCGAGGACGACTGTGTCGGCCAGGACACCGAGGCGCGGCGTGAACCTCGGCTGCGGGGTTTTTGCCAGCAAGGGCATTGATTGGATCTACACAACATATTTGTTGTGTATACTTTGCCGCGTGCCTCCCAATACTGTTATCTCTACAGATCGCCAAGCGCGCGATCTCGAAGCCGAAATCGAGCGGATTTCGCACGCTCTGTCTTCTGAGCAGACCCTCAAGTCGATTATTGATGGATTGCCCGACCTTGCTATTGAAGGCATTCGCCGTTCACTGACAACCGAGAAGCGAGAGCTGTCGAAGAAGCTAGACGCCTATCGGCAAGCTCAGGCTGGCAACGCCGACTCTATGAAGGAATTGGCGGGCACCGACTTGGGTGACCTTCTGATTGTGGCCAGGCTAGCTCAGAACTGGAAGCAGAAGGACCTGGCCAGAAAGTTGGGCTTGCAGGAGCAAGCCATCCAGCGTTGGGAAGCGGACCGATACAGGAGCATCAACCTTGCGAATTACATGAAGGTGGCAAGAGCGCTTTCTGTTGAACTGTCAGCCCAGTTCCATTCTTCGCAGGTATCGAAATGGCTTCCGCCCCCAGACCTAAACCCTTCTGAGGTTCAAAAAGTCTTGAAGCATGCTCGCGCCCACGGCTGGCTCGATGGGCATGATTCGGACGAAGAAGACGCGAAGAAGCGCCTCATCCGATATGTTACAGAACACGTCGGGCGGTACGGCACTCCATCACTTCTGCGAACCGGTATTAACGTTAAGAACCATTCCGAAGATTGGGTCTTGCTGTCGTGGAAGGCGCAGGTCACTCGTCGTGCAGAAAGCATCATCGAGAATGAGCGCCTGTCTTATCGGCCGCTGGATGTGTCGTGGCTCAAAGAGCTGGCCAAACTCAGTGCCAAGGCCGATGGCCCCTTACAAGCGCAGGCGCTCTTGAGAGAGCACGGCATCGTGCTTGTTATCGAGAGAAACATCCCGGGCATGGAGGTCGATGGGGCCGCCTTCCTCGTGGAAAACATCCCTGTGATTGGGCTCACGCTCAGGCGGGACGCCTTGGACAACTTCTGGTTCACGCTGATGCACGAAGTGGCCCACGTGATCTTGCACTACAGAACAGGTCTCGCATCCGGGTTCTTCGATGACGTTGAGCACGTTGAGGTGGATGAATTCGAGCAGGAGGCGAACAAGTTTGCCTCCGATCTGCTGGTTCCTGAAGAGTTGTGGTCCCGCTCTCCGGCACGCATCGCAAAAGTCCCCGCGCCGATAGAAAATCTAGCCAAGCAACTCGGCATTGCGCCGGCTATTGTTTATGGGCGCATACGCTTCGAGCGGAAGAACTACGCCATCTTCTCCGACAAGATCGGGCGAGGCTCCGTCAAGAAACTTCTCCTACCTGAGGTATCAGATGCTTAATCGAAAGAAAGTGATCTATGTCCCGGCGCTTCGAATGAAGAAGGGGGAGCTTGAAGGGCTGTTCTGGTTGCGTGAGGATGTTGCCGATTGCATTATCCCGCTGCTGATCGTGCCGCCCGCCAAGGAGCGCGGTAGCTTAAGTCAGGAATCGCTCTTTGCTGCTGACAAATCCATTCCCGATGTGGGCGGCGTGCTGTCCAAGTATTGGGTACATCGCCAAGTCTTTGTAGATCCCCGGGTGCTTTTCAAGGAATACGGCGTTGACACGGCGGTTAACTGGCTTCCCGAACTGTTCAACCGTGCGCGTAACCTGGGCGTGCACGCTATTCCCTGCGCCGGCCTCGTCACGTTGGAGACGATGGGTGTAGCCGCCTTCAAGGCTGCGATCTCCGGCCGCGATGGATTGAAGTTCTGCCTAACGATCCAATTGGGTGACATGGCCGACCAGAACGTAGGCACCCGCGTTCAGGATGTACTGCAAGGCTTGGGTCTGAAGCCATCTGAGTGCGCGGTGATAGCTGATTTCACCGATTCGGATCTTTCAGAGCCGTCGGTCGTCGCGCCGATTATTCGCGGTGCGCTGGAGCAACTGCAAGGTTTCGGCCAGTGGCAGATGATCGTTTTCCTAGGAACGAACTACCCGGAGAAGAATCCGGCTAAGCCTGGCCAGACATTTACCTGCGCTCGCAATGAGTGGCACGCCTGGACGCAGGCTGTCCGGTTCGATCCGTCGACGGCGCAGCAGATGGTGTTTGGGGATTTTGCGGCGGACAGCGCCAAAATCGACTTCAAGGCAGGGCGTGCGCAACCGATTCGCCACAGCCGGTACACCACCGCAGCAGCCTGGCTAGTGGTCCGGGGAGAGGCCGAGGGCTCTGACTACGAGGTCATGAAAGATGTCTTCGAGCGGATCGTTACCAGCGAGGGATTCGCCGGGGCGGGGTTTTCCAATGCGGATGCGTATATCTATGACGTAGCTCGCAACAACTCTCCGAAGGCCGGCAACGCGACGACTTGGCGCCAAGTGAACACGGCGCACCACATCACGCAGGTCGTCGCTGATATCGCCACGGTGCGTAAGATCCCGATTTCCAAAATTCCGACTGCGCCTGCAGGAGTGCAGCAGGACTTGTTAGGCGTTTAACTTGCAAGATTTGCCAACTTCATATGGCTCTCGTGACGCCATCAATGCACGCCCTTGCAACAGGCTGCAGTACGGTCAGCGTACCTGGCAGCCATAGGGTGCGATGCTGAAATCGGCCTGCGCCAGACTTAGCCAATGCCCGATTCGATGAACCTTCGCGACTTGTGGCGGCAGGGTAAGGTGCCGGTCGTTTTCCGACGGGAGCGGCCAGCGCCACTTCTGGTGAAGATTCCCCTTGCCACGAACAACAAAGAGTGGATACGTGACGATCAAACTAGGAAGCCCGTATGGGACGCAGAACACAAAGCTTGGGAGGTTCCTCGTGCTTGGTTTGAGCGCACCGTCAAGTTGTGCCTTCGACGCTATCGCAGCTGCTACGTTGTGCAGCTTCACCGAGAGCGGCAGGTCTGCGCTCCAGCTTGCTGGGATGCGCTAGGGCTGGACTGTGAGTGTTCTTGCATGGGTGAGAACCATGGAGGCGGTAAGCCAGCCGGGCGTTGGTATGAACTCGATGAAACCTTTGCAGTATCTTGGGGCGTTCAGCGCTATGCCGTTCGCCTTCTGCGAAGCAAGAACGCGACTTAACAATATGCGGCGCCGACTAGTAGTTCGATGTCTGACGGTCTCTTCATCTAGATGCGGCTTGATCGCAATGGCCTCTTCCATGGGGGCAGGTCAGTTCAATGTCCGCTAAGGGCGATTGCCGTCCTTTGGACCATCCAAATCGAACGACCGCAACCAGCCTGAAGTAGTCACTCAGCGTGATGATGCGCGCCGAGTGGGGAGGTTACTGCTCCGCAGTAACTAAACGCCCTACACCGTCACTCAGACGGCGTAACCACCACCCCCAACACCTCATGCAAATGCGTACTAGTAGTCGTGTACTGCAACAGCACAGGCCGCTCCGGAAAAACCCGCCTAGCCACCCCAAACGCCGCCAGCGTGCATTCATGAAAAGCCGACAGGATCAGCTTCTTCTTGCCTGGATAGGTGTTGATATCGCCCACCGCGAAGATGCCTGGCACTTGGGTGGCGAAGCTTTCGGTATCCACGGGCACTTGTTTGCGTTCCAGCGCCAGGCCCCAGTCGGCGATGGGGCCCAGGCGGGGGCTCAGGCCCAGCAGCACGCAGAGGGCGTCGAGCGGCAGGGTTTGGGGCTGGCCTTCGGGGTCGAGTAGCTCCAGCGCGGCGAGGCGGCCGTCTTTGGTCTGGATGCCGTTGGGCTGGCCGGCCTGGAAGTGCAGGGCGCCGGCGTCGCAGCGGGCCTGGAACCGTGCGGCCAGTTCGGGCGTGGCCTGCAGTTGGGCGCGGCGGTGCACCAGGGTGACGGTGGCGCCGGCGTCGGCCAGGGCCAGGGCTTTTTCTACTGCCGGGTCGTCGCCGCCGGCCACGACGACGCGCTGGCCGGTGAAGGCTTTGGCATCGCGGACGTGGTGGAACAGCTGGGTGCCGGCGAAGGCGTCGAGGCCCTCGATCTTGAGCTTGCGAGGCGTGAAGGCGCCGACGCCCGCGGCGAGCAGGATGGTCTTGGCGATGAAGCGCGTGCCGGTGGAGGTCTGGAGGTCGAAGGCGCCGTCGTCCCGGGCGGCCAGCGCGGTTACCTCCTGCTCCAGGTGGAAGGTGGGAGCGAAGGGGGCGGCCTGGCGCTGCAGGTTGGCGACCAGTTCGCGGCCGGTGCAGACGGCGACCGAGGGGATGTCATAGATCGGTTTGTCGGGGTACAGCTCGATGCACTGGCCGCCGATGTAGGGCAGGGCGTCGACCACGTGGGCGCGGATGTCGAGCAGGCCCAGCTCGAAGGTCTGGAACAGGCCGGCGGGGCCGGCGCCGATGACCAGGGCGTCGGTGGTGATGGGGCTTTCGGAGGCGGTCATGGGCACCAAGAAAAACGGGAGGCTCATGGCCTCCCGTGGTACGGGGTCAGCGGATCAGCGGATCAGCTCGGAGAGCTTACCCGGCTTGTCCTTCCACTCGTCGGCGTCGGGCATCGGGGCCTTGCGCTTGGTGATGCTTTTCCAGCCGGCCGCCAGCGCCAGTTCGGCGTTGAGCTTGATGAATTCGAGCTGGTCGGCGGGCACGTCTTCCTCGGCGTAGATCGCATTGACCGGGCATTCGGGGATGCAGACGGCGCAGTCGATGCATTCGTCCGGGTCGATGACGAGGAAGTTGGGGCCTTCGCGGAAGCAGTCCACCGGGCACACGTCCACGCAATCGGTGTATTTGCACTTGATGCAGTTTTCGGTGACAACGTGGGTCATGGCTGTGTCGAGGTGGTACGGTGAAAACCCTGCATTTTAGACCGTGCGGGAATGTAGTATTTACTGAACCAGGACCGCGGCCGCGGTCTTGTGGCTGGCGGTGTCGACCAGGATCAGCGAGCCGAGCGCGCGGGCCTGGGCGAAGGGCCGGGCGGCGATCGGCTCCTGCAGCGTCAGTTCGATGTGGCCCAGGGCGTTGGCGGGCAGTTCGGCGGCGTCCTCGCAGGCCAGGGTCTGGATGTCCAGGCGGTCGATGATGCGCTTGACCTTGGCCTTGACCCAGCGGTGGCCGTGCAGCGCCCAGTAGAGGCGGCCGGGCACCAGCGGCTCGTCGTCGAGCCAGGCCACGGTGGCGCGGATCTCGCGCGCGGGCTCGAACGCGCCGGGCGCCAGCAGCCAGTCGCCGCGCGATACGTCCACCTCGCGGTCGAGCACGATGCCGGCGCTGTGGCCGGCGGCCACGTCCTCGGGCTGGCGCGCATGGTCCAGTACCTGGGCCACCTTGGCGCTCTGGCCGCCGGGCAGCACGGTGATCTGCTGGCCTGGCGCCACGCGGCCGGCGGCGACGCGGCCCCAGAAGGTGCGGCGGCCCTGCGAGGTGTCGGCCGAGGCCGGGAACTTCTCCACCCACTGCACCGGGAAGGCGAAGGGCTGGTCCCCATCGGCCGGGGTGTTGGGCAGGCCTTCGAGCAGTTGCAGCAGCGAAGGGCCCTGGTGGCCGGCCCAGCCCTCGTGCTGGGCATCGACCACGTTCCAGCCCTTGAGCGCGGACACCGGCACGGTGGCCACGGAGTCGATGCCGGCCGCCTGCGTGAAGGCTTGCAGCGCGGCGCGGATGCGGCGGAAGGCCGTGGCGGCGTCGGCCACCGCATCGAGCTTGTTGACGGCGAACACGATGGAGGGCACGCGCAGCAGGTGCGCCAGCAGCGTGTGGCGGCGGGTCTGCGGCAGCAGGCCGCCGGTTTCCTCGGTGGCGGCCCAGTGCAGCTTGGTGGCGTCGACCAGCACCACGGCGGCGTCGGCGCTGGAGGCGGCGGTGACCATGTTGCGGGTGTACTGCTCATGGCCGGGCGCGTCGCCGATGATGAACTTGCGCCGCGCCGTGGCGAAGTAGCGGTAGGCCACGTCGATGGTGATGCCCTGCTCGCGCTCGGCCGACAGGCCATCGGTCAGCAGCGCCAGGTCCACCTCGCCGTTGCGGTGCACGCCGGCCAACTGGTCCTGCAGCACGGTCTTGCTGTCCACCAGCAACCGGCCGATCAGCGTGCTCTTGCCATCGTCCACGCTGCCGCAGGTGATGAAACGCAGCGCCGCCGCATGTTCGGCATCATTTTGGCCCGTAGCCCAGGAAGTACCTGGGCTATTAGCTATGGTATTTGTAGCGTTTCTCATATCGTAGTAATCCAAGAAAAAGTGCGCGGCCCCATCCCAGGGGCACCGCGGATCCGGCTCCGCCGGTCCGCCGGTGCCGCCCCCGGAAGGGGGCGGGCGAAGACACGAAGTGCGCAGCCTGGGGGCGAGTCAGAAATACCCGTCCTTCTTGCGCTTCTCCATGGAAGCCTCGGAGGTCTTGTCGTCCATGCGCGTGGCGCCGCGCTCGCTGACGTCGGCGGCCAGCGTTTCCACCACGACGTCGGCGGCGTTGGCGGCGGTGCTCTCGACCGGGCAGGTGCAGGTGATGTCGCCCACGGTGCGAAAGCGCACGTCGCGCGTCTGCACCGTTTCACCTTCGCGCGGGGGCGTGAGTGCGGTCACCGGCACCAGCAGGCCCTTGCGCTCGACGACCTGGCGCGGGTGGGTGTAGTAGAGCGAGGGCAGGGCGATCTGCTCGCGGTCGATGTACTGCCACACGTCCAGTTCGGTCCAGTTGCTGATCGGGAACACGCGGAAGTGCTCGCCGGGCGCGAGCCGGGTGTTGAACAGCGTCCACAGTTCGGGCCGCTGGGCCTTGGGCTGCCATTGGCCGAAGCTGTCGCGGTGGCTGAAGATGCGCTCCTTGGCGCGCGCCTTTTCCTCGTCGCGGCGGGCGCCGCCGATCAGCGCGTCGAAGCGGAACTCCTCGATGGCTTCGAGCAGCGTGACCGACTGGTGCACGTTGCGCGATTCGCCCGGATGCGCCAGGCGCACGGTGCCGCGCCGCATCGAGTCTTCCACGCTGCGCACGATCAGCTCGGCGCCCAGTTCCCCGGCGCGGAAGTCGCGGAAATCGGTCACTTCGGGGAAGTTGTGGCCGGTGTCGATCATCAGCAGCGGGTAGGGGATGCGGCCCCGGCCGAAGGCCTTCTCGGCGCACTTGAGCAGCACCAGCGAGTCCTTGCCGCCGGAGAACAGCAGGGTCGGGCGCTCGAAGGCTGCGGCCACTTCGCGCAGCACGAAGATGGCTTCTTCTTCCAGCGCGTCGAGGTGGGTGTTGGACAGGCGGGCCGACGCCTGCGTCGTCGCGGCCAGTTGCAGTTCGGAGTCGTTGCGGGCGTTCATCTTGGCGGTGGAAAAGGGCAAGGAGGTGAGGTCTTCAGTGCGCAAGGTGCAAGCCGCATTCGCGCTGGTCTTCGCCCTTGGTCGGGTCCACGTAGTCGAAGTTGTTGGGCAGGCCGTGCACCTCGCAGTAGTGATAGAGGTCTTTTGACGACCAATGCAGCAGCGGGGCGACCTTGATCAGGCCGTCGGGGTTGATGCTGACCGGCTCCATCTGGGCGCGCACCGCGGTGTCGGTGGCGCGCAGGGCGGTGAACCAGACCTTGGGCGCGGTCTCGCGCAGGGCGCGGGCGAAGGGCTCGAGCTTGACCTCTTCGGTGAAGGCCGCGTGGCGCGGGTCGTCCAGCGCGGGCGTCGGGCCGTCTACCGCCTCGCGGTGCGCGCGCGAGCGGCGCGGCAGGTAGATGCGCAGGTCCAGCCGCAGCCGCTTCGTCACCTCGTCGGCGAAGCGGTAGGTGGCCTCGGTGTTGTAGCCGTTGTCCATCCAGACCACCGGCACGTCGGCCTTGGCGCGCGTGACCATGTGCAGGATCACGGCCTCGAACGGGCGGAAGTTGGTGGTGACGATGGCGGGCCGGCCCAGCGCGATGGCCCAGTCCACCAGGCCCTGCGCGTTGCGGCCGAGGCCGGCGTTGACCTGCGCGAGATCGATGCTCATGCCGTCTCGGCCTCCTTGAAATGCGGCTGCACGTGCACCGCGTCGCCCTGGTAGAAGGCGCCGAAGCGGTCGAACTGGCGCTGCGCGTCGGCCGCGTCCACGCCCTCGCGCAGCACCGCCACGCTGAAGCCGGTGCGGGCCATCTGCACCAACTGGTCGATCAGCACGTCGCCGGTGGCGCGGATCTCGCCCGCAAAGCCGCGGCGGCGGCGCAGCAGGAAGGCCTGGCTGTAGGCGCGGCCGTCGGTGAACTTGGGGAACACCAGGTCGATGCGCCGGATGCCGTCGAGCGGCACCTCCAGCGGATCGGCGTCGTTGGGCAGTCGCAGCAGCGAGGCATCGTCGGCGGCGGCGCTGTGCTCGTGGGCGGCAATGATCTTCATGAACATCTCTCCGGGCGGCTCAGGCCGCTTCCTCCACCTTGAAGCGCGCGCCGTTGGCGGCGGCCTTGAAGGGCTCGGCGCCGATGCGGCGCAACGTGTCGATGAAGGTCTCGTGGCGGCCGTCCACCGTCTGGCGGGTGTCGCGGTAAGTGTTGAGCACGGCCTCGATCACCTCGGGCACTTCGGCCGCGGAGAACGAGGGGCCGACCACCTTGCCGGCCTGCGGCGCGCCCGACAGGCCGGAGCCGTCGGAGCCGCCCAGCGTGATCTGGTACCACTCCTTGCCGTCCTTGTCGACGCCCAGGATGCCGATGTGGCCGCTGTGGTGGTGGCCGCAGCTGTTGATGCAGCCGCTGATGTGCAGGTCGATCTCGCCCAGGTCGTCGAGCTCGTCCAGGTCCTGGTAGCGCTCGGTGATGGCTTCGGCGATCGGTATCGAGCGCGCATTGGCCAGCGCGCAGAAGTCGCCGCCGGGGCAGGCGATCATGTCGGTCAGCAGGTGCACGTTGGCGCTGGCCAAGCCGGCGGCGCTGGCTTCCTTCCAGAGCGCATGCAGGTCTTCGGCACGCACCCAGGGCAGCAGCAGGTTCTGGTCGTGCGTGACGCGGGCTTCGCCGGCGCTGAAGCGCTCGGCCAGGCCGGCGGCGATGTCGAGCTGGTCGGCCGTGGCATCGCCCGGCGCCTGCAGCCGGCGCTTGAAGGACAGCGTGACCGCGCGCAGCGCCGGGTTCCGGTGCGGCGCCACGTTGCGCTGCAGCCAGCGCGCGAACATCGGCTCGGCGTCCGCGGCGCGGCGCAGGGCGGCGTCGATCTGCTCGGCGTTGGCGCCGCGGCCGGGCTGGAGCGCGGGCGGCACGAAGGAGGCGGCCACGCGCTCGTACTCGGCCTGGGTGATGGTGTGCGGCGCGCCGTCATGCTCGGTGATCTGGCGGTACTCGGCCTCGACGTCGTCGATGTAGCGCTGGCCCTCGGCCTTCACCAGGATCTTGATGCGCGCCTTGTAGATGTTGTCGCGGCGGCCGTAGCGGTTGTAGACCCGCACCACGGCTTCGAGGTAATTCATGATCTGGTTCCAGGGCAGGAACTCGCGCAGCACGGTGCCGATGATCGGCGTGCGGCCCATGCCGCCGCCCACCTGCACCCGAAAGCCCAGTTCGCCGGCCTCGTTCCTGAGCAGATGCAGGCCCACGTCATGCCAGCCGGTGGCGGCGCGGTCTTCGCGGGCACCGGTGATGGCGATCTTGAACTTGCGCGGCAGGAAGGCGAACTCAGGGTGCAGCGTGCTCCACTGCCGCATGATCTCGGCGAAGGGGCGCGGGTCGGCGATCTCGTCGGCGGCGATGCCGGCGCGCTCGTCGCTGGTGATGTTGCGGATGCAGTTGCCGCTGGTCTGGATGCCGTGCATGTCGACCGAGGCCAGCAGGTCCATCACGTCGGCGCTTCTTGACAGCGGAATCCAGTTGAACTGCACGTTCTGGCGCGTGGTGAAGTGCGCGCAGTGCGTCGGCAGCGTCTGCGTGCCGAGCGCGCCCTGGGTTTCCATCGCCTTGCGGTAAACGTCGGCCTCGGGCTCGTCGTACTCGCGTGCGATCCTGGCCAGCACGCGCAACTGGCGGCTGGACAATTCGCCATAGGGCACGGCCACGCGCAGCATCGGCGCGTAGCGCTGCACGTACCAGCCGTTCTGCAGCCGCAGCGGGCGGAACTCGTCCTCGGCCAGCTTGCCGGCCTGCCAGCGTTCGAGCTGGTCGCGGAACTGGGCGGCGCGCTGGTGCACGAACTGGCGGTCGAAATCTGTGTATTGGTACATCGTGTGGAGAGGGGCCTGGGGCGAGCAGGACCCGCCATTGCGCGAAGGCGCCACTCTAGGGCCGCACCTTATGAAGCCCAACTATTTTTTGGTTCGCGTCTTATGCGGATAAGCTTATTTCCCAGCATCCATGCGGGTTGCGGGGCGATGCGGTGCCTGTTCCGGATAAGCCGGCTCGGAGTGGGATGGCGGTCTGGGCAACGCTGAACAAATCCCTCGCGTGTCGCGCATCCCTGCCGTGGGCGGTCTGCGGCGTTGCAAATCCTCGTCATGGCGGCGGCCATGGCTGCGGTTTGCGCCTTGCATCCCATCCCACACCAGGGCGCGCGCCAGCGCGGGGACTTATCCAGCGTTGCCTTAATCGCGCCGGCGCGTCACCCGCACCGTCGCCTCCAGGCCCAGGTAGGCCTCGCGCTTGCCGAACCAGCTTCCGCTGATCGGCGCGGCCTGCGCCGGGTCGCGCGCGACGCCGACGCGGATCAACTGGCCGCCGCCCATGAGGTTGTTGGTCGGGTCGAAGGCGACCCAACCGGCGCCCGGCAGGTAGGCCTGCAGCCAGGCGTGGGTGGTGCCGGCGCCGGTCACGGCCCCGCCGCCGTCGGGCGCCGTGCTGTCCAGCGCGTCGTCGTAGATGTAGCCCGAGACGAAGCGCGTGGCTACGCCCAGGCGGCGCGCGGCTTCCATCATGAGCAGCGCGTAGTCGCGGCAACTGCCGCTGCCCCGGGCCAGCGTCTCCAGGGGCGTCTGCGTGCCTTCCTCGTCGCGCGCGGCGTAGCGCAGGCTCTGGCCGATGTGCGCATTCATGCGCGTGAGCACCTCGCGCGTGCTGTTGGGCCTGTCGTGGGCCAGGAACTGGTGCGCCCAGCGGATCAGCGTGCCGTCCGGGTCGTCGTGGTGCGGGCGCAGGTAGTGTTCGAGGTCCAGCCGCTCCTGCACCGAGTAGGCGAACGGCAGGAACTCGGCGGCCGGCTCCAGTTCGAGCTCGTCCAGCGGCGTGGGCACGTACTCGATGGTGAAGGCGCAGACGATGCGCAGCTCCGCGGCCTCTTCCAGCGGCTGCACCAGCGCGATCGAGTTGGAGTGCGGATCCTGGATCATGCGCACCTGCGCCGCGGGGCTGACCTCCAGGTCGGTCGCCAGCACCCGCAGGTCATGGCTGTCGCGCGGGCGGAACATCACGCGGTGCAGGCCGAAGCGCACTGGCACGCTGTAGCGGTAGACGGTGGTGTGGAGGATGTCGTAGCGTAGGGACATGGCGCGGATTGTCGCTCCGCGCCCTCGCGCCGGCGCCCATGCACGCATCCAGCCCGGATGCGCGGCACGCGGCTCACTTCTCGTCGCGCAGCCAGTACCACTTGTAGAGCACGCGCTGGCCCAGCCGGCGGAAGGGCGCGAAGGCCGGGGACTCGACCAGGCCTAGCACGTTGGGGAAGGGCAGGGGCGACCTGTAGATCGGCAGCTCGAACACCTCATGCCCGCCGTCCTTGCCGGCCAGGCGCTCGGCCAGGCGCTTGCCGGCCCAGGTCGAGAAGGACACGCCGTTGCCGCCATAGCCCACGGCGTACCAGATCTTCTTGGCCGCATCGGGCTGGGTGATGCGCGGCATCATGTCGTGGCTCACGTCGACCCAGCCCCACCAGGAGTAGTCGATGCGGATGCCGGCCAGCGGCGGGAACTTGCGCGCGATGGCGTCGGTGAGCAGCTTCAGGTGCGCCGGGTCCTCGGCGTCGGCGCCGCTCACCGAACTGCGGCTGCCCAGTTGCAGCCGGTTGCCCTTGAGCAGCCGGTAGTAGAAGCGCAGGGTGCGCGTGTCGGTGAGGAAGGTGAGCGACTTGAAGTTGGTGGCCCGCAGTTCGGCCTCGGTCAGCGGCCGGGTCACGACCGAGTTCGACAGGATCGGCATGACCCGGTTCTTGAGCAGCGGGTTCAGCGCCTGGCCGGTGTAGCCGCCGGTGCACACCGCCACGCGCCGCGCGCGCACCGTGCCGCCGGGCGTGCGCAGGTGGTGCACGCCCTCGACCGTGTGCCAGCCCTGCACCGGGCTGGCGGTGTGCACCTTCACGCCCAGCGCGCGCGCCTTGCGCATCAGGCCGAAGGTGAACTTCAGCGGGTGGATGCCCACGCCCTCGGGTTCGAACATGGCGCCCGCGGTCTCGCGCTCGTCGCAGTAGTCGCGCCGCACCTCCTCGGCGCTGAGCATGCGCGTGCGGTAGCCGAACTGCTCGCGCATCAGGCGCGCCTCGGCCTCCAGGCCGGCGAGTTTTTCGGGCCGGTGGGCCAGGTACAGGTGGCCGCCGTCGTGGGCGTCGCAGTCGATCTGCGTGGTCAACTGCCTGAAGTTTTCGAAGCCGCGGCGGATCTCCGCGTCGAGTCGCTTGGCCACGTCCGGGCCCCAGCGCTCGATCCACTGCGAGCGCTTGAGCCGCCCGCTGGCGTTCTGTCCCTGGCCGCCGCTGCGGCTGGAGCAGCCCCAGGAGGCCTGGTTGGCTTCCAGCACCGTGGCCTGGATGCCATGCTCCTGCGCCAGGTAGAGCGCGGCGGCCATGCCGGTGGAGCCCGAGCCGATGATGGCCACGTCGACGTCGATGTCGCGCAGCACCGGGCCGTCGTCCTCGGGCGGCGTGCCGGCGCTGGCGACCCAGTAGCTGGGCGCGTAGGCGCGGCCGGTGCCCGGGTCGGGCGCCACCAGCGGGTCGTAGCGCGGGTCGTACGGCTTGCCGGCGGCGGGCTGCGCGGCGGTGAGGGGGGCGGTGCTGGTCATCGTCATGGAGGCTTCCTCGGGGCTAGCGGGCGGCAGGCAGGTTGGGGCGCACCTTGCGGAACACGTTCTTGAGGGCGATCTTCCCGTCCTTGAAGGTGAAGACGTCGATGCCGTCGACCTCGATGCGGCCGCCGTCGGCCGCGGTGCCGGTGAAGGTCCATTGCGAGGTGCCGAAGTCGCCCTGCACGAAGTGCCGGCCGTTGGTCCATTGCGCGTCCGGCACCGCTTCCCAGGCGGACGCGAAGGCATTGCGCACCGCCGCGCTGCCGCTGTGGCGGGTGCCGCAGGCGTCGGGGCCGGCGGCGGTCTGGAACACGCAGTCCTCGGTCATGAAGCCCATGAGGGCGTCGATGTCGTGGCGGTTCCAGGCGTCGGTGAAGGCCGCCAGGGTGGCGGTGGTCACGGGTTCGGGGGATGCTGGCACGGAAACTCCTGGTAGTGAATGGGCAGAAGCGTAGAGAGCCTGCGCGCGCCGCGATAGGGCCAGATGCGGGGTTTCGACCGAGCCAGTGCGCTGCGCGGACGCTGGCGCGGCGGGCCAGGCCTTGTGCGGCAGTTTTCAAAAAAGAAGTGCCTGTAGCCCAGGCATTGTCTGGCCAGGGCAATCGCATCTAAATCCAAGCGAAACTAAAGCGCTGAAACAACCCTCCTAGCGCAGCCCCGATGAACCTACTGCACCACCTGCAGAGCATCTCCGACCCCCGAAGCCACCGCACGCGTCGCC
>NZ_JAELTO010000035.1 GCF_016428875.1 Xylophilus sp. ASV27 | reverse complement strand
CGCCAAACTTCTTCGACAGCACGGTGGCGATTGCAGCCGTCAGCGTGGTCTTGCCGTGGTCCACGTGACCAATCGTGCCCACGTTCACGTGGGGCTTGGTGCGTTCGAACTTACCTTTTGCCATTTTTTCGACTCCGGAAAAAAATCTACTGCGGATGACTTCAGAAAGAGGGTCCGGCCCTGCAGGAGCCGAACCTCTCGAAATGTGGTGCCCTTGGCGGGAATCGGACCCGCGACCTCTCCCTTACCAAGGGAGTGCTCTACCACTGAGCCACAAGGGCAAGGAAAGTTCGCCACCGCGAACCTTCGAAAACTCTCGACTACCAATCGCCAGAAAACACCAGCAACGCGTACCGTGGAGCGGGAGACGGGAATCGAACCCGCGTCATTAGCTTGGAAGGCTAGGGTTCTACCATTGAACTACTCCCGCATCGGGAGCGGTATTCAACGCCCACCGAAGCACGGAAAATCGTCCGCACCACAAAACGTTTCGCTGGTGGAGGAGGCTGGATTCGAACCAGCGTAGGCGTAAGCCAACAGATTTACAGTCTGCCCCCTTTAGCCACTCGGGCACCCCTCCGGCGAACTTCGAACTATAGCAGATTCCGGCAAGCCGGAGCAACGGGCCGGCAAAATTCACATCGGCAAGGCGATGCCTGCTTGACCCTGCCGGCGTCATGCAGGCGACAATGTTGCACCGCAGCAATCCTGGAGCCTCCACGATGAGTACGCCTCAGCCCCCTTCCCCGCCGCCGGATGGCAAGCCCCTTCCAGTCCGCCCGATCAGCCTGGCGCTGCAGGGCGGCGGCGCGCACGGCGCCTTCACCTGGGGCGTGCTGGACGCCCTGCTGCAGGATGGGCGGCTGCAGATCGACGGCATCAGCGGTACCAGCGCCGGCGCGGTGAATGCGGTGGCGGTGGCGCAGGGCTTCGCCGAGGCGGCGCGCACGCGGGGCGACGCCGAGGCCTGCGCGACGGCCGCGCGCGAGGCGCTGGGCCGGGTCTGGCGCGGGGTGGCGGGGCTGGGCAGCCTGGGCTCGATGGCGCAGGGCGTGGCGCGCCTGCTCACGGGTGGCTGGAGCAACGCGGCGCTGGGCAAGGGCGCCATCGGCACTGCCATGAGCCGCTGGATGTCGCCCTACCAGAGCAACCCGCTGGATCTCAACCCGCTGCGCACGCTGCTGGAGGAGCAGATCGACTTCCCCGCCATCGGCCGGCTGGCGGCGCCACGCGTGTTCGTCTCGGCCACGCACGTTGAGACGGGCCGGGCCGAGGTCTTCCACGGCCGCCGACTGACGCTGGCCGCGGTGATGGCCTCGGCCTGCCTGCCGATGGTGTTCCGCGCCGTGGAGATCAACGGCGAGCACTACTGGGACGGCGGCTACTCAGCCAATCCGGCACTGGCGCCGCTGATCGATTTCTGCGAATGCCGCGACATCGTGCTGGTGCAGCTCAACCCGCTGCGCCGGGAGCATCTGCCGCAGACGCCGCAGGAGATCGCCGAGCGGGTGGCCGAGCTGGGCTTCAACGCGAGCCTGCTGCAGCAGATGCGCAGCATCGACTTCATCAACCGCCTGATCGCCAAGGGCGCGCTGATCGAGGGCGAAAGCTACAAGCCCCTGCGGCTGCACCGCATCGACGGCGGCCCGGCGATGGAGGAGCTGTCGCAGTCGAGCAAGCTGTCGGCCGATCCGGCCATGATGGAGCGGCTGTTCGAGCAGGGCCAGGAGGCGGCGCGGCAGTGGCTGCGGCGCAGCTTCGCCGCGCTCGGCGTGCAGGGCACCGTCGACATCCGGCGCGACTACGTGGGCCGGCTGCGCACCGGGTGAAATCGAAGAAAATGCCCTGCAGCCCATATTCCACCTGGGCTTTTAGCTATTAATAATATAGCAAATTCTAAGACGCAGCCTGCTGCTCGCGCCATTGCCTGGCCCGGGAAAAATGCCCGCAGCCGATGAAGGGCACCGGCGGGCGCAGGGCCGACAGCGGCGACGGGTGGTTGGCGGTCAGCACGCAGTGGCGCTGGGCATCGATCAGCGCGCGCTTGCTCTGCGCGTGCGCGCCCCACAGCATGAAGACGAGCGGGCGTGGCTGCTGCGCGACGTGGCGGATCACCGCGTCGGTCAGCACCTCCCAGCCGCGGCCGGAATGGCTGGCCGGCTGGCCCTCCTCCACCGTGAGGCAGGTGTTGAGCAGCAGCACGCCGTTCCTGGCCCATTTGACCAGGCTGCCGCCCGGCTGGGGGAAGGCCGGCGGCGGCGTGCCCAGGTCGCGCTCCAGTTCCTTGAAGATGTTGCGCAGCGAGGGCGGCAGCGGCACACCGGGCGCGACCGAAAAAGCCAGCCCCTCGGCCTGGCCGCGGCCGTGGTAGGGGTCCTGCCCCAGGATGACCACGCGCGCATCGTCCGGCGGGGTCAGTTCCAGCGCGCGCAGCGGCTGCGGCGGGAAGATGGCGGCGCCGGCGCCCAGGCGCTCGTGCAGGAAGTCGAGCAGGCGGATGCCCGGCGCCGAGGTGAAGAAGTCCTCCACCAGCGGCTGCCAGCCGGGCGCCACCGGCCAGTCGGCAGGATCGCAGCTCTGCAGCTGATCGACGGCCATGTGCCCGCCCTCAGCCGAACAGCGCGGCCAGGGCTTCGCCGGGCTCGGGTGCGCGCATGAAGGCCTCGCCCACCAGGAAGGCGTGCACGCCGGCCTCGCGCATGCTCTGCACGTCGGCGCGCTGCAGGATGCCCGACTCGGTCACCAGCAGGCGCTCGGCCGGCACGTCGGCCAGCAGGCCGAGCGTGGTGTCGAGCGTGACCTCGAAACTGCGCAGGTTGCGGTTGTTGATGCCCACCAGCGGCGTCTTCAGCCGCAGGGCGCGCTGCAGTTCGGCGCGGTCGTGTACTTCCACCAGCACCGCCATGTCCAGGCCGCGCGCGATGGCCTCCAGATCGGCCATCTGCGCGTCGTCCAGGCAGGCGGCGATCAACAGGATGCAGTCCGCGCCCATGGCGCGCGACTCGTAGACCTGGTAGGGGTCGACGATGAAGTCCTTGCGCAGCACCGGCAGGTCGCAGGAGGCGCGCGCCTGCTTGAGGTAATCCACTTGCCCCGAGAAGAACTGCTGGTCGGTCAGCACCGAGAGGCAGGCGGCGCTGGTCTTGCCGTCGCCCTGGGCGTAGCTCTGCGCGATGTCGGCGGGGATGAAGTCGGCCCGCAGCACGCCCTTGCTCGGGCTGGCCTTCTTGATCTCGGCGATCACGGCGGCCTGGCCGCTGCCGATCCTGGCGCGCAGGGCGCCGATGAAATCGCGGGTGAGCACGCGCGACTCGGCGTCGAAGCGCACGGCCTCGAGCGGGCGTTTCTTCTGGGCGGCGGCGACTTCTTCGCGCTTGACCGCCACGATTCTGTTCAGGATGTCGGACATGGTGCTCAGGTTCAGGCGACTGCGGCAAGGGCGCCGGTGGCGCGGGAGAATTGTTCCAGCTTGGCGCGGGCCGCGCCATTGTCGATGGCCGCCTGCGCCAGACGCAGGCCCTCCACGATGGAGGGCGCGGCGCCCGCTGCGTACAGCGCGGCCCCGGCGTTGAGCGCGACGATGTCGCGCGCCGGGCCGGGCTCGCCGGCCAGCACGCCTTTCAGCAGCGCCATCGACTGCTCCGGGGTCTCGACCTTCAACGCGCGGTGGCTGGCCATGGGCAGGCCGAAGTCCTCGGGGTGGATCTCGTACTCGGTGATCTGGCCGTTCTTCAGCTCGCCCACCAGGGTGCCGGAGCCGAGGCTGACCTCGTCCATGCCGTCCTTGCCATAGACCACCAGCGCATGCTCGGCGCCCAGGCGCTGCAGCGCGCGCACCTGGATGCCGACCAGGTCGGGGTGGAACACGCCCATCAGGATGTTGGGCGCGCCGGCCGGGTTGGTCAGCGGGCCGAGGATGTTGAAGATGGTGCGCACGCCCAGTTCCTTGCGCACCGGCGCCACGTTCTTCATGGCCGGGTGGTGGTTGGGCGCGAACATGAAGCCGATGCCCACCTCGGCGATGCAGCGCGCAATGGCTTCGGGCGTGAGGTGGATGTCGATGCCCAGCGCCTCCAGCACGTCGGCGCTGCCGCTCCTGCTGCTGACGCTGCGCCCGCCATGCTTGCTGACCTTGGCGCCCGCGGCGGCGGCGACGAACATGGCGCAGGTGGAGATGTTGAAGGTGTGCGAGCCGTCGCCCCCGGTGCCGACGATGTCCACCAGGTGCGTGGTGTCGGCCACCTGCACCTTGGTGGAGAACTCGCGCATCACCTGCGCGGCGGCGGTGATCTCGCCGATGGTTTCCTTCTTCACGCGCAGGCCGGTGACGATGGCCGCGGTCATCACCGGCGACAGCTCGCCGCGCATGATGAGGCGCATCAGCTGCAGCATCTCGTCGTGGAAGATCTCGCGGTGCTCGATGGTGCGCTGCAGCGCTTCCTGGGGGGTGATCATGGGATGGGTCTCCTCGGAATGGGCGCCGTCAGGCTTGGGGGTCGAAGAAGGCGCGGATGGCCGCCACCGCGCGGTCGACGCCCGCGGCATCGATGTCCTGGTGCGTCACGAAGCGCAGCCGGTAGAGCCCGGTGGCCAGGATGCCCTGGGCCTGGAGGCTGGCGAGCAGCTCGGCCGAGCGCGACTGCGCCGCGCCGCCGAGGTCCACGAACACGATGTTGGTGTGCGGCGCCTCGACCTCCAGGCCCGCGATGCCCGCGAGGCCATGGGCCAGCCGCTGCGCCAGCGCGTGGTCCTCGGCCAGGCGGTCTATGTGGTGATCGAGCGCATGGGCCGCGGCCGCGGCCAGCAGGCCCGATTGCCGCATGCCGCCGCCGGCCATCTTGCGGATGCGGTGCGCGCGCGCAATGAACTCGCGCGTGCCCAGCAGCGCCGACCCGACCGGCGCGCCCAGCCCCTTGCTGAAGCACACCGACACGCTGTCGAAACACTGCGCGATGCGGCGCGCCTCCAGGCGAACGTCGCCGTGCCCGTGCAGCGCGGCCTGCGCCGTGGCGGCGTTGAAGAGGCGGGCGCCGTCCAGGTGCCGCTGCAGGCCCTTGCGCTGCGCCAGCGCGCTCGCGGCCTGCACATAGTCGAAGGGCAGCAGCCGGCCGCCCAGCGTGTTCTCGAGCGCCAGCAGGCGGGTGCGCGCGAAGTGGGCGTCGTCGGGCTTGATCGCGGCCTCGATCCGATCGAGCGGCAGGGTGCCGTCGTCCGCATGTTCGAGCGGCTGCGGCTGCACGCTGCCGAACACCGCCGCGCCGCCGCCTTCCCAGCGGTAGCAGTGCGCCTGCTGGCCGACGATGTACTCGTCGCCGCGGCCGCAGTGCGCCAGGATCGCGCAGAGGTTGCTCTGCGTGCCCGTGGGCACGAACAGCGCCGCCTCGAAGCCGAGCAGGTCCGCGATCTTCTCCTGCAGCGCGTTGACGCTCGGGTCGGTGCCGAAGACGTCGTCGCCCAGCGGCGCCGCCATCATGGCCTCGCGCATCGCGGCCGTGGGCTGGGTGACGGTATCGCTGCGCAGGTCTATGGGTCGGGTCATGGCGCGCTGCTCAATGGAGGAAGTTCTTCAGCATGGCGTGGCCGTGCTCGGTGAGGATCGACTCGGGGTGGAACTGCACGCCTTCCACGCGCACCTGCTGCGCAAAGCCGGTGTGGCGCACGCCCATGATCTCGCCGTCGTCGGTCCATGCGGTGATGGCCAGTTCGGCCGGGCGGCTCTCGCGCTCGATCGACAGCGAGTGGTAGCGGTTGACGGTGAACCTCTCGGGCAGCCCGGCGAACACGCCTTCGCGCGTGGTCGCGATCTCGCTGGTCTTGCCGTGCATCAGTTGCTGCGCGCGCACGATCCGGCCGCCGAAGGCCGCGCCAATGGCCTGGTGGCCCAGGCACACGCCCAGGATCGGCAGCTTGCCGGCGAAAGCCTGGATCGCCGCCACCGACACACCGGCTTCGGCCGGCGAGCACGGCCCGGGGGAGATCACCAGGCGGTCCACGCCGGCGGCGATGCGCTCGGCAATGCCTTCGAGCGTGATCTGGTCGTTGCGGAACACTTCCACCTGCGCACCCAGCTCACCGAAGTACTGGACGATGTTGTAGGTGAAGCTGTCGTAGTTGTCGATCATCAGCAGCATGCGTTTCTCCATCTGAAGTTGCGCCTGGCGGCGGCGCGAGAAGGGTATGGTCCCGACGGGCACGCCCTTGGCATCCGGCGGGCCGGCGCGCGCGGGGGGGGGTCGGCTGGGGAGCGCCCATGCGGGCGCGGGGAGTCGGTCAGGCAGCAGGCTTGCGCCAGCGCTGACGAAGGAGAACCGCAGGCGACGATGACAGGTGTGCGGACATGAGGCGCACATTATGACCCGGGAAGCGCCGGCCCGGCCGGCGGGCGGCTCAGCCCTCGGCCGGTGCGCGCGCGGCGTCCAGCGCCTCGCGCAGCACGTCGAGCCGGCCGATGTGGTTGGCCAGCAGCAGCACCAGGCGCGCGTTGAAGGCATGGCTCTCTGCTTCGCTCAGCGGCTGGTGGGCGTTGATCAGCGCTTCATAGAACTCGTCCGGCGCGTCGAGCCGGGGCGTGGTGACGAGGTGCTGCGCTGTCATGCGTCCTCCGTTCCGGTCTGCGCATGCCCCAGCGCGCGCTGCCGTGCCGCCGCCACCGCGGCGGCCGAGGGCCGGCGCCAGCGCGCGCAGATGTGCTGGTCCGGCCGCAGCAGGTATACCGTGCCCGGCTGCGCGTCATAGCGCTGCCAGGCCAGCGCGTTGCCGGGGGCTTGCGGAATGTGCAGCAACGGCACGCCGGCCTGCGCGGCCTCGGACGCGGGGTCGCCGAAGACCAGGGCGGTGAAGCCCCCGTGGGCCAGGCTTCGCAGCAACCACCCGCCGTTCAGCGGCGCATCCACGGCCGGCGCGCCGGGCTGCAGCGCGCCGGCGAAGCGGTCCGCATCGGGCGTGAGCAGGGGCGAGCCCGCCAGCACCGTGGGCTGCGACAGCCGGCCGCTGTTGACCAAGCCGCGCGCAAACGGGTGCCGGCGCGCGAGTTGCAGCACGGCGTCGCGGAACATGCGGCTGACCGGGCTCTTGGGCGTGATGAAGTCGGTGGAGCGGGTGGAGTGCCGGATGTTCTCGTCGGCCGCGTCTTCGCGTTCCGAGGCGTAGCTGTCGAGCAGCGCATCGGGCGCCTCGCCGCGCAGCACGGCGGCCAGCTTCCAGCCCAGGTTGTCGGCGTCCTGCACGCCTGAATTGGCGCCGCGCGCGCCGAAGGGCGACACGCCGTGCGCCGCATCGCCCGCGAACAGCACGCGGCCATGGCGGAATTTGTCCATGCGCATGCAGGCAAAGGTGTAGACGCTGGCCCAGACCAGCTCGAACCTCGCGCCCGGGCCCAGCAGCGCCCGCACGCGGGGGAGGATGTTGGCGGGCTTCTTCTCTTCTTCCGGATCGGCGTCCCAGCCGAGCTGGAAGTCGATGCGCCAGACGTTGTCGGCCTGCTTGTGCAGCAGCACGCTCTGGCCGGGGTGGAACGGCGGATCGAACCAGAACCAGCGCTCGGCCGGGGTATCGACCCCCACGCTTGGCACTCCGCATGCTCGCGGCCCGGCGGCGGCCTGCTGGGGCGCCTCCATCTTCACGTCGGCAATCAGGAAGCGGTCCCGGAACACCTGCCCGCGGCTCTCCAGCCCCAGCAGTTTTCGCGCGCTGGAGCGCGAGCCGTCGCAGGCGGCGACGTAGTCCGCCTGCAGCAGGTAGCGACCGTCCGGGGACTCGACGGTGAGCGTGGCGCCGCCGGCGTCCTGCGCCAGGCCGACCAGCCGGCTGTTCCAGCGCACTTCCAGGTGGGGCAGTCGCGCGGCGCGCATGGCCAGTTGGCCTTCGACGTAGTACTGCTGCAGGTTGATGAAGGCGGGGCGCTCATGCCCGCCCTCGGCCAGCAGGTCGAAGCTGTAGACCTGCTGGTCGCGGCAGAACACGCGGCCGGTATGCCAGGACACGCCCTTGGCCACCATCGGCTCGCCGCAGCCCAGGCGGTCGAATATCTCCAGCGTCCGCTTGGCAAAGCAGATGGCGCGCGAGCCGGTGGACAGGCGGTGGTCGTCGTCCAGCAGCAGCACCGGCAGGCCGCGCTGCGCCAGGTCGATGGCCAGCGCCAGACCGACCGGGCCGGCTCCGACCACGACGAGCGGGTGCCGCGCCGGCGTGGGCCGATCATGGTCGGGCGCGCGCTGGTAGTCGAATTCCAGCGCCTGGAAGTCGACGTCGGGCCCGCGCAGGGGCAGGTCGGCGAGTTTCATGGAGGGCGGCGGCTAGCCTTCCAGGGCCTGCCACATCTCGATGTCGCGCTCGGCAGTCCAGATGCGCGGGTGCACGTGGCCGGTGGCCTCGTCATAGGCGCGCGTCACGTCGAAGGGCATGCAGTGGTCGAAGATCACCCAGTGGCCGTAGCGCGGCTTGAGCGCGGCGTAGGTCTCCTGGTAGATGCGCTTGAGATCCAGGCCGCGCGCCACCCCGTTGTTGACGGTGGTGTAGACGTCGGAGACGAAGGCGCGGGTGTAGGCAATGGCCTGGGCCACCTTCTCCCTGCTTTGCAGCGCGTCGCCCCGGCCGGGCACCAGCTTCTCGAAGTGCAGGGCCGAGAGGCGGTCCAGCGTGGCGGGCCAGTCCTTGAAGTAGCAGTCGCCCGCGTAGGCCGTGCTTTCGTACTCCACCAGATCGCCGGCGAAGCAGACCTTCTGGTCTTCGATGTAGGCGATGGTGTCGCCCCTGGTGTGGCCGCGCCCGACCTGGGCGATCTTGACCTCGACCTTGCCGAGCCAGACGCTCATGCGGCCCTCGAAGGTCATGGTGGGCCAGGTCAGGCCCGGCGGCACCGACTCGACGTTGCGGAACAGGCGCGGGAAGCGGCCGATCTCGCTGGCCTTGTCCTGCTCGCCGCGCTCGACGATCAGATCGTAGGTGTCGCGGCTGGCGATGACCTGCTGCGCGCCCTCCTTGAAGTAGGCCGAGGCCCCGAGCACGCGCACCGCGTGGTAGTGGGAGAGCAGCACGTACTTGATCGGCTTGTCGGTCACCTCGCGGATGCGGCCGATCAGGTCCTGCGCCATGACCGGCGTGGCCTGGGTGTCGACCACCATCACCGCGTCGTCGCCGATGAAGACTCCGGTGTTGGGGTCGCCCTCGGCGGTGTAGGCCCAGGCGTTCTCGGTGAGCTGGACGAAGGTGACTTTCTTCTCTTCGAGGTCGGCGTGGCTGGCAAAGGCTTTGGCGGTCATGCGGGGCTCCGGCGGCGTTCAAGCCGTGGTTCAGCTAAAACAAAGTAATTCGCTCAAAACGAACTCTGCCATGTTAGCCGCGAAATTCGCGTATGTCCAAGGGGTTTGCCATGGCCGCGACGTACCATCGCCCCCCGAAGGACACGCCATGAACGACGACACCGAATTCGAGGGCGAGCGCAACCGCCGCGGCATCCAGAGCGTGGAGGTGGGCGGCCAGTTGCTGCGCGCGCTGGCGCACGAGGGCGCGCCGATGGCGCTCAAGGACCTGGCGCGCGGCGCCGACATGACGCCGGCCAAGGCCCACCCGTATCTGGTGAGCTTCGGCCGCATCGGGCTGGTGCAGCAGGACGAGGCCAGCGGCCGCTATGCGCTGGGGCCGCTGGCGCTGCAACTGGGGCTGATCAGCCTGCAGCAATCCAGCCCGGTGCACGTGGCCACGCCGCTGCTGGCGCCGCTGGCGCGCGCCATCGGGCAGACGGTGGCGATTTCGACCTGGGGCACGCGCGGCCCGACCATCGTGCGCATCGAGGAGTCGCCTGCCGTGGTCTACGCGAGCATGCGGCACGGCACCGCGTTCTCGCTCGCCGGCACGGCCACCGGCCGGCTGTTCGGCGCCTACCTGCCGCCGGCCGTGGCCCGCGCCACGCTGGAGGAAGAGCGCCGGCTGGCCGCGGCGCTGCCGCCGGGCGATGGGCCCGGCATGCCGCCCCGCGCCCCGCTGCCGAGCTGGGAACAGTTCGAGCGCCAGTTGGAGAAGGTGCGCAGCCACGGCATCAGCCGCTCCGAGGGCGAGGTGGTGCGCGGCGTCAGCGCCATGGCCGCGCCGGTCTTCGACGCCAGCGGCACGCTGGTGCTCGGCGTCACCGCGATCGGCCCGGTCGGCACCTTCGACGCCGCCTGGGACGGCCCGATCGCACAGGCGCTCAAGGCCTGCGGCGCCGAGGTGTCGCAGCGGCTGGGCTTCTCCCCCTAGCTATCAAATATATAGCTAAAAGCCCAGATAAAACCTGGGCTTGGGGCCGATTTCACTCGAACTTGGCCAGCTCTTCGTATTCGTAGGCGATGTAGCACTCCATCATGGCGCGGTAGAGGCGCTCGATCAGGTCGGCATTGCCGCCCTCGGCCTCGGCCATGGGGCGCACGCGCTCGATGATGGCCTGGATGCGCGCCTCGTCGCGCACCAGCGACGCGTCGTTCTTCACGCGCGCGGCCTGGGTCATGTAGCCGCCGCGCGCCACCAGCAGGGGCACCAGCAGATCGTCCAGCGCATTGACGCCCTCGCGCACCTCGGCCAGGGTGGCGCAGTGGCGCACCGTGTCGATGGCGCGGGTCATTCGAGGCCCTCCTCCACCAGTTCCGCCGCGCGCAGCATGGCGCGCGCCTTGGCCTCGGTTTCCTTCCATTCCAGTTCGGGCACCGAATCGGCCACGACGCCGGCGGCGGCCTGCACGTAGAGCGTCTGGTCCTTGATCAGGCCGGTGCGGATGGCGATGGCCACGTCCATGTCGCCGGCGTAGCTGATGTAGCCGCAGGCGCCGCCGTAGAGGCCGCGCTTGCTGGGCTCCAACTGGTCGATCAGCTCCATCGCGTGCACCTTGGGCGCGCCGGTCAGCGTGCCGGCCGGGAAGCTGGCCTTGAGCACGTCGATGGCGGTCATGCCGTCGTTGAGCATGCCCTCGACGTTGCTCACGATGTGCATGACGTGGCTGTAGCGCTCCACGGCGAAGGCCTCGGTCACCTTGACCGTGCCGGTCCTGGCGATGCGGCCGATGTCGTTGCGCGCCAGGTCGATCAGCATGACGTGCTCGGCGCGCTCCTTGGGGTCGTTCACCAGCTCGACCTCGGCGGCCTTGTCGGCCGCGGGCGTGGCGCCGCGCGGGCGCGTGCCGGCCAGGGGGCGGATGGTGATCTTCTGGCCCTCGGGGGTGCTCTCCTGCCGCACCAGGATCTCAGGCGAGGCGCCCACCACGTGGAAATCTCCGAAGTGGTAGAAGTACATGTAGGGCGAGGGGTTGAGCGACCGCAGCGCGCGGTAGAGCGACAGCGGCGCCTCGGTGTAGCGCTTCTTGATGCGCTGGCCGACCTGCACCTGCATGAAGTCGCCCGCGGCGATCAGCTCCTTGGCGCGTTCGACCGCCGCCAGGTAGTCGGCCTTGGCGAACTCGCGCTCGGACGGGTGGCCCTGCGTGGGCTTGACCACCGGCGCGCTGACCGAATACCGGAGCAGTTCCTTCAGTTCGCGCAGCCGCTTCTTGGCGCTGCCATAGGCCTCGGGCTGCGCCGGGTCGGCGTAGACGATCAGGTAGAGCTTGCCCGACAGGTTGTCGATCACCGCCAGCTCCTCGCACTGCAGCAGCAGGATGTCGGGACAGCCCAGGGTATCGGGCGGGCAGGTGGCCTCGAGCTTCTTCTCGATGTGGCGCACCGTGTCGTAGCCGAAGTAGCCTGCCAGCCCGCCGCAGAAGCGCGGCAGGCCGGGCCGCAGCGCGACCTTGAAGCGGCGCTGGTAGGCGGCGATGAAGTCCAGCGGGTTGCCGTGGTCGGTCTCCACCACCGCGCCGTCGCGCACCACCTCGGTCCTGGCCTCGGCGCCGAAACCGCTGGCGCGCAGCAGCGTGCGCGCCGGCAGGCCGATGAAGCTGTAGCGGCCGAAGCGCTCGCCGCCGACCACCGATTCGAGCAGGAAGCTGTGCTTGCCGCCGTCCTTGGCATGGGCCAGCTTGAGGTAGAGGGAGAGCGGGGTTTCGAGGTCGGCAAAGGCCTCGAGCATGAGCGGGATACGGTTGTAGCCCTGGGTGCTCAGGCTTTTGAATTCAAGTTCTGTGATCACGGGGTGGAGCCTCCAGCAGGCCGGCCCCCTGGCAGCGCCGCGTCGATGCGGGCAGGAAGGCGGGGGCCGCGTTCATTCGATTCGGCCCGCCCGGCGCGGGAGGACCACGGGTGGCACCGGTGGGCAAGCGCGCAGCGCTCGCGGTGCCGTCAGTTGCGCACGATGGCTGGCTTGCGCCAGGGCCAGGCTCCCCGGTCGCTCAGACCTGCGAGGAAGCTGCGGTGAATGAACATGCCCGGCAGTGTAGCAAAGGGCGGCTGCGCCACTGCCTGCGCGACGGCGCACGCTCGCAAACCCTATTGCACGGGCGGCGGGGTACGCCAAAATCAAGGGCTGAAAAAAGAACGATCGTTCTATTTATGACGGGACATTGCAGATGAGCTTTTCCGCCGACGCATCCACGCGCCTTCTTCCCTGCTGCGCCGAGGCCGCGGCATGAAATACCGCGACCTCTCCGTCGGCTCCCGCCTCGGGCTGGCCTTTGGCGCCGTCCTGCTGATCACGGCCCTGGTGGCGGCCGTGGGCATCATGCGCATCGGCGAACTGCAGCAGGCCGGCGAAAGGCTCGCCATGCAGGAGATCGAGCGGCAGAAGCTGGTGGAGGACGTGGCCTCCGACGTCAAGGTCAACTGGGTGCGCACCGAAGCCGCACTCAAGGCCATCGACCGCGGCTACATGGACCAGCTCAAGGCCGACATGGACGCCACCTCGGCAGGCATCGCGCGCAAGCTCAAGCGCGTCGACGAGCTGGTGCAGGACGCCACCGGCCGTGCGCAACTCGCTGCCATCAACGCCGCGCGCGGCGTCTACCGCGATCAGCGCGAGGCGATCCAGCAGATGCAGCGCGGCGGCGAGCCCGACCTGCTGGAGCGAGTAGACCGCGACCTGCGCCCGCTCGCGGAGCGCTATCAGAAGAGCCTGGAAACACTGGCCGCGCACATGGCCGAGCAGGTGCAGCAGGGCCAGGCGCAGAGCAGTGCCATGGCGCGCTCCAGCCGCTGGATGCTCGCGGGCGCTGCCACCGTGGCCGTGCTGCTCGGTGCCTTCCTGGCGTGGATCACGGCGCGCTCGGTGACCATGCCGATACGCGAGGGCGTTCGGGTGGCCGAGGGCATCGCCCAGGGCGACCTGACGCAGCCGATCACGGCCCGCAGCCGGGACGAGACCGGCGTCTTCCTGCAGGCCCTGGCCGCCATGCAGCGGCAGTTGTCGGGAGTGGTGGGCGAGGTCCGCCAGCATGCCGAAGGCGTGGCCACGGCCAGCGCGCAGATCGCCCAGGGCAACAACGACCTGTCCGCGCGCACCGAGCAGCAGGCCTCGGCACTCGAAGAAACCGCCGCCTCCATGGAGCAGCTGGGCTCCACCGTGCGCCAGAACGCGGACAACGCGCGCCAGGCCAACCAGTTGGCGCAGAACGCCTCGAGCGTGGCGGTCAAGGGCGGCGACGTGGTGACCCAGGTGGTGGGCACCATGAAGGAGATCAATGACAGCTCGCGGCGTATCGCCGACATCATCGGCGTCATCGACGGCATCGCCTTCCAGACCAACATCCTGGCGCTCAACGCCGCGGTGGAGGCCGCGCGCGCGGGCGAGCAGGGCCGCGGCTTTGCCGTCGTCGCCGCCGAAGTGCGCAGCCTGGCGCAGCGCAGCGCCGAGGCGGCCAAGGAGATCAAGGGCCTGATCACCGCCAGCGTCGAGCGCGTCGAGCAGGGCACGGCCCTGGTCGACAAGGCCGGCAGCACCATGACCGAGGTCGTCACCGCCATCCGGCGCGTCACCGACATCATGGGCGAGATCAGCGCGGCCAGCGTGGAGCAGAGCGCCGGCGTGGGCCAGGTGGGCGAAGCCATCACGCAGATGGACCATGCCACGCAGCAGAACGCCGCGCTGGTGGAGCAAAGCGCGGCGGCCGCGGCCAGCCTGCGCGCGCAGGCCGACGAGCTGGTGCGCGCGGTGGCGGTGTTCCAGCTGGCCGGCAGCGCGGCCGTGACCGCGGCCGCCCATCAGGCCACCCCCGCGAAAGCCCATGCCCCCGCCGCCCGCACGCTGGCGGGCCCGCATCCCGCCACGGCACAACTGGCCTGAGGGGCCACCCCGCCCCGCAAGGAGACCGTCGATGCGTTCGTTCCTCCCCGTGCTGGCCCTGGCCGCTCTGCTGTGCGCCGGCGCCGCCACGGCCGGCACGGTCCAGGTGGCCGGCGTGCCGCTCGAAGACAAGGTGACCCTGCAGGACACCCCCCTGGCGCTCAATGGCGCGGGCGTGCGCTACAAGGCCATCTTCAAGGTCTACGTCGCCGCCCTGTACCTGCAGGAGAAGGCCGCCACGCCGGCCGAGGTGCAGGCAGCGCCGGGCCCCAAGCGCATACGCATCACCATGCTGCGCGACATCGAGTCCGGCGAACTCGGCCGGCTCTTCGTGCGCGGCGTGGAAGACAACATGGAGCGCGGCGAACTCAAGCAGCTCGTGCCCGGGCTGCTGCGCATGGGCCAGATCTTTGCCGAGCAGAAGAAGCTGCTGGCGGGCGACACGTTCCAGATCGACTGGCTGCCGGGCCGCGGCACCGTGATCACGGTCAAGGGCCAGCCGCAGGGCGCACCGTTCGCGGAGCCGGAATTCTTCCACGCGCTGCTGGGCATCTGGCTGGGGCCCCAGCCCGCCGACCGGGCCCTGAAAGAAGCGCTGCTCGGCCGCAGCTTCTGATGATTCAGGGCCGGCGCCGACGGCACAGCGCGGGCACCGCTTCGAGGCTGTCGACGAAGCCGTCGGCGTCCACCTGCCGCACCGGCTCGCCGTGGTTGAAGCCGTAGGTCACCAGCACCACCGGGCAGCCGGCGGCGCGCGCGGCCTGCGCGTCGTTGGCCGAGTCGCCGATCATCAGGGTATGCGCCGTGTCGGTACCCAGGGCCTCGCAGGTCTTCTGCAGGGGTAGCGGATCGGGCTTCTTGCGGGCAAAGCTGTCGCCGCCATGGATGCAGGCGAAGAAGCCGTCCAGCCCGAGCGAGCGCAGCAGCGTGCGCGCCAGCCCCTGCGGCTTGTTGGTCAGGCAGGCCAGCCGCAGGCCGTGCGCCTGCAGCGCCTGCAGGCCCTCGCGCACGCCGGGAAACAGCGCCACGTGGCGGCCGTTGATCGCCTCGTAGTGGCGCAGGTAGCGCTGCAGCGCGTCGGCCACGTCCTGCTGCGCCAGGCCCGCGCGCGCCAGCGCCGATTGCACCAGGTGTTCGGAGCCCTTGCCGACCATGCGCGAGATCTCGGCGCGCGACAGCGCTGTACGGCCGAATTCCCGCAGCATGCGGCCCAGGGCTTCCTCGAAATCGCCCAGCGTATCGACCAGGGTGCCGTCCAGGTCGATGATGGCGGCGTCCACGGAAAAGGGAGTGGGGGCGGAAGAGTTCACGGCGGCCTGTCAGGTTGGCGAATCTGGAAGAGCGCGAATGGAGTTTTCATGCGTCACCCACGGCTCGGAGGCTGTCGGTCGCAACGGGCCGATGCGGGCGGATTCTACGAGGGGCCCGGCCGCGCGGGGCATGGAGGTCACCGAGTCGGCCGTGAGGGGCCAGCGCCTCACCGCCCCCACGGGTCCGGGTTCCTACAGCGCGCGCGTGCGGCGTCCTACCGCCCCCGGCCCGCATGGCGCACAAGATCAGGGCATAGACAGCCCCAAGGAGTTTTGCCATGACATTGCATGACACGCCCGACCACCATCCCAACCGCGACCCGCTCACCGGTGAACCGGGCGCCCATCCCATCGGGACCGGGATCGGCGCCGGTGGCGGCGCCGTCACCGGGGCGGCGTTGGGTGCGGCCGGCGGGCCGGTCGGGGTGGCGGTCGGGACCGTGGTGGGCGCGGTGGTCGGCGGGCTGGCGGGCAAGGGCGCGGCGGAGGCGGTCAACCCCGCGGCCGAGGACGCCTACTGGCGCAGCGCCCACACGCGCGAGCCCTACTATGCCGAGGACCGCAGCTTCGAGGACTACCACCCGGCCTACCGGCTCGGCTATGAGGAGCGCGCCGCGCGCAGCGGCCGCTTCGAGGACCACGACGCCGAACTGGGCGGCACCTGGGAAAGCCGGCGCGGCGAGTCACGCCTGAGCTGGGACGAGGCCCGCGCCGCGAGCCGCGCGGCCTGGGAGCGTGCGGATAGGGTGTATCCCTCGCGCCGCTACCACGGCGACCACCTCTGAGCCCTGCGCACTGCGCCGCGAATTGCTATTATTTATATAGCAACAAACCCAGGAATAACCTGGGCTTCTAGCCTGTTTGATGCTTGAACGCGGCGCTGGGGCGCGCGGATCACGCCGGCACCGCCTCCAGGTTCGGGCGGTCCCAGTGGCGATGCTGGCCGATGGCATGGACGAAGGCGCGCATGGTCTCGGGCATGGTCTCGGCACGGCCGTCGCCCAGCACCACGCCGGGGTGATGCGTCAGCGCATCGCGGCTGGCACCGCCCTCGATGCCCAGGGTGCGCAGCAGCGCCGCGCCCTCGCCCAGCGCGCACACCGGCTTGCAATGCCTGTAGGCCTCGAGCACGAAGTGCACCGCATCGCCCAGACGCGACAGGGCCGCGGCCGAGTCCTTGCCGCCGGCCACGAGCACCGCGTCGAACATCACCGACGGCATGCCCGCCAGCGTGGCGCCGACCTCCAGCCGGCGCCCGCCGGAGGACGCGATGGTGCCCAGCCGCGGCGCCACCAGCATGCCGGCAACGCCGGCGTCGGCCAGCGCATTCAGGGCGGCGCGCAGCGACAAGCCGTCCACGCCGTCGGTCGCCAGCAGCGCCACCTTGCGCGTGGCGACCGCGGCCTTGTCCTCCGGGGCCATGCGCGGCGCCATGCTCAGCGCGGGCGACGCCTCCAGCGGCAGCGTCATGCGGGTGCTGCGGTAGCCTGCCTGGCCCGCGGCGGCCTTCGGGTCCGGCAAGCCTATGCCCAGGGGCGCGGCCACCTTCTTGGCCAGGCGCGCGTCGACGTGGGCCAGGTTGTCCACCACGCGCTGGCGTATCGCCGGCACGGCGACCTTGCCCAGTTCGAAGCGGAACGCCTCGACGATGTGGTCCTTCTCGGCCGGGGTCATGCTGTTCCAGAACAGCGTGGCCTGCGTGAAATGGTCGTCGAAGGAGGGGCTGCGGCGGCGCACCACCGGCGACTCCAGCGCCTCGGGGTAGCTCTGGAAGCCCTGGGTGCCGCCATCGACGCGGAATTCGGCGCCGCTCTGGCTGCCCAGCGAATTGGGCTCGTAGGCGACCTTGCCGCGGCTGACCGTCTGGCGGTGCATGCCGTCGCGCTGGAAGTTGTGGAACGGGCAGACGCCGCGGTTGATCGGCAGTTCATGGAAGTTCGGCCCGCCCAGGCGCGAGAGCTGGGTGTCGGTATAGGAGAACAGCCGCCCCTGCAGCAACGGATCGTTGGTGAAGTCGATGCCGGGCACCAGGTGGCCGGGATGGAAGGCCACCTGCTCGGTCTCGGCAAAGAAGTTGTCGGGGTTGCGGTTGAGCACCATGCGGCCGACGATCTGCACCGGCACCATTTCCTCGGGGATCAGCTTGGTCGGGTCCAGCAGATCGAAGCCCAGCGACTCGGCCCTGCTCTCGGGCACCAGTTGCAGGCCAAGCTCCCATTCGGGGAAATGGCCCTGTTCGATCGACTCCCACAGATCGCGCCGGAGGAAGTCCGGGTCCTTGCCGGCGATCTTCTGCGCCTCGTCCCAGACCATGCCGTGCACGCCCAGCCTGGGCTTCCAGTGGAACTTGACCAGATGCGACTCGCCGCGGCCGTTGAGCATGCGGAAGGTGTGCACGCCAAAACCCTCCATCATGCGCAGGCTGCGCGGCAGGGCGCGGTCGCTCATGGTCCACAGCAGCATGTGGGTGCTCTCGGGCATGAGCGAGGCGAAATCCCAGAAGCTGTCGTGCGCGCTCGCGGCCTGCGGCATCTCGTGGTGCGGCTCGGGCTTGACGGCATGGATCAGGTCGGGAAACTTCATCGCGTCCTGGATGAAGAACACCGGCATGTTGTTGCCGACCAGATCGAAGTTGCCTTCCTGCGTGTAGAGCTTGACCGCGAAGCCGCGCACGTCGCGCACGGTATCGGCCGAGCCGCGCGAGCCGGCCACGGTGGAGAAGCGCGCGAACACCGGCGTGCGCACCTCGGGGTCGTTCAGGAAATGCGCGGTGGTGTATTCCGACAAGGGCTTGTAGACCTGGAAATAGCCATGGGCGCCCGAGCCGCGCGCATGCACCACGCGCTCGGGGATGCGCTCATGGTCGAAATGGGTGATCTTCTCGCGCAGGATGAAATCCTGCATCAGCGTCGGGCCGCGCACGCCGGCCTTGAGCGAATTGTGGTTGTCCGGAATGCGCAGACCCTGGTTGGTGGTGAGGGCCGCCGCCGGCTCGGCCGTGAAGGCCTGCATCTGCAGGAGCTTGTCCTGAGACCCATCCACCGGCCTGGCCTTGCCGCGCCCGCTGCTCTTGCTGCTGCTGACCATCGTGTCTTACCTCATACGCCCGCGCCCGGGCAAGACCGCGCCAGCCCGCTCCCCGCAAGGTGGAGCCGGCAACGCGCGAATCACAGATCGCAGCAGCGCTCGAGCGCGTTGACCAGCGCCGCCAGCGCCAGCGCGCCAATCAGTCCTGCCAAACACCACGCCAGCCATGCCATGCCACACCCCGGGCTTTCGTTCTGCCGGCCCTGCGCGCGGGATGCGCACAGCCTGCCGACGATAGCCTCCGAGGCTAGGCGAAGCGCCGCTGCACCACCGTAGCCCAACGCACGGGCCGGCTGTGGGATATCGCGCGGCAGCCTGTCGGCGCTGTCCGACAGAGGGCTCAGCTCAATTCAGTTGGGCGCGCATCGCGTCGATCACGCCGCGGTAGTCGGGCTTGCCGAAGATGGCGCTGCCCGCGACGAAGGTGTCGGCCCCGGCGGCGGCCACGCGGGCGATGTTGTCCACCTTGACGCCGCCGTCCACCTCCAGGCGGATGTCCTTGCCCGTGGCGTCGATGCGCCTGCGCACCTGCTCGATCTTGCGCAGCGCCGAGTCGATGAAGCCCTGCCCGCCGAAGCCCGGGTTGACGCTCATGACCAGCACCAGGTCGAGGTCTTCCAGGGTCCAGTCGAGCACGTCCAGCGGCGTGGCCGGGTTGAACACCAGCCCGGCCTTCAGGCCCTTGGAGCGGATGGCCTGGATGCTGCGGTGCGGATGGGCCGAGGCTTCCGGGTGGAAGCTGATCAGGTCGGCGCCGGCGTCGGCGAAGGCCGCGGCCAGCGCATCGACCGGCTGCACCATCAGGTGCACGTCGATCGGCACCGCCTCGCCGGCGGGCGTCACCGCGTGCGGCTTGAGCGCCTGGCACACCATGGGCCCGAAGGTCAGGTTGGGCACGTAGTGGTTGTCCATCACGTCGAAGTGGATCCAGTCGGCGCCGGCGGCGACGACGCTGCGCACCTCCTCGCCCAGACGGGCGAAGTCGGCGGAGAGGATGGACGGGGCGATGCGGTAGCGGCGTTCGGTCGTGCTCATGGGGGAATTGTCGCAGCAGTACCATTGCCGCCATGCCGAAGTACCAGTTCACCGTCCACGTAGAGCCGCAGTACCTGCCCGAGCAGTCTGCGCCGGAGCAGGACTCCTACGGCTTTTCCTACACCGTCACGGTGGCCAACGTCGGGGACACGCCGGCGCAGCTGATCGCGCGGCACTGGATCATCCGCGACGCGCGCGGCCACGTGGAAGAGGTCAAGGGCCTGGGCGTGGTCGGCCACCAGCCGCTGCTGCAGCCCGGGGAGTCCTTCCGCTACACCAGCGGCTGCCGCCTGCGCACGCCCAGCGGCACCATGGAAGGCAGCTACTTCTGCGTGGCCGAGGACGCCACGCGCTTCGAAGCGCCGATTCCCCTGTTCGTCCTGGAAGCGAATGCCGGGCCGCTGGGCAACGCCGCGGGTCCGCGGGTACTGCACTGATGCGCCGCAAGCGCGATCTCAGCGGCATCCTCGACAGACTCGATCCGGCCGCGCCGCTGGCCTTGCGGCACCTGTGGCTGATCGAGCTGACCGACTGGATCCGCGGCAAGGGCGCCACGCCGCAGGCGGCGGTCAGCCGGGTGCAGTTGCTGCTCGATGCGATCGAGGCCCGGCCCGAGATCCGGCAGCGGCTGCGCGAATGGTGGGCGCTGCTGGCGCAGTCGGTGGACGTGACCACGCTGCTGGCGGACTTCGGCTTTGCGCCGCGCAGCGCCTTCGTCAGCGAACTGGGCGAGCGCATACGGCGCAAGCTGCTGCCGGCCAGCCCCGAGACGCTGGATGCCTCCGAACTCTTCACCCTGGCGCTGCCGCGCGCCTTCGACGCGCAGTGGATCACCGCACTGGATGCCTCCCAGCGCCAGCGCCTGTCCACGCTGCTGTGCACGCCCGCCCCCCAGGGCGGCGCCGACGGCACCGCCTGGCAGCAGGCGCTGCTCGACGCCATCGTCTACTGCGCCGGCCAGGTGCTGTCCACCGGCTTCGCGCCGGAGCTGCGCCTGCGCATGAGCGCCGCCGCACGCGAGGCCCAGCCCTTTCACGCGCTGCTGCACGACGTCGAGGCGCTGCGCGCCGAGGTGCGGCGCAGCCCGCGCGACGACGCGGCGCTGGAGCGCTCGGCGCAGCAGTTGTGCGAGCGGCTCGACGCCTGCCGGCAGGCGGCCGCCACCGTCTACACCCACCTCGAGGAGAACGGCATATCGGTCGGCCTGGTGTTCCGGCTGCGCCAGTTGCGCGAGCGGCTGCTGCGCATCCGTGAGCTGCTGGACTGCCTGCTCTCGGCCGACCCCTCGGCCGCCGCGGCGCGGCTGCTCTCGCGGCTGGTGCTGCTGGGCCACGAGCGGCGCAGCGTGCGCGCGCTGGTCTCGGCCAACTCCTCGCTGCTGGCCGCCAAGGTGGCCGAGCGCAGCGCCGAGACCGGCGAGCACTACATCGCGCGCGACGGCTCCGCCTACCGCCGCATGCTGCGCCAGGCCGCCGGCGGCGGCGTGCTGACCGCCGGCACGGTGCTGGGCAAGTTCGCCATCGGCGCGCTGGCGCTGTCGGCGTTCTGGACCGGCATCTGGTCCAGCCTGCTGTATGCGGCGAGCTTCGTCACCATCCAGTTGCTGCACTGCACCCTGGCGACCAAGCAGCCGGCCATGACCGCGCCAGCCCTGGCCGCGCGGGTGAAGGAGCTGGGTTCGGACGCGAGCGTCGAGTCCTTCGTGGACGAGGTGACCTACCTGGTGCGCTCGCAGGTGGCCGCGGTGCTGGGCAACGTGCTGACGGTGTTCCCGGCGATCCTGGTGCTGGGCCTGTGCTCGCAGTTGCTGCTGGGCCGGCCGCTGATCTCGATGGGCGAGGCGCGCCACGTGCTGGAGTCGCTCACGCTGCTCGGTCCCACCTGGCTGTTCGCCGCCTTTACCGGCGTGCTGCTGTTCTCGGCCAGCATCTTCGCGGGCTGGCTGGAGAACTGGTTCGTGCTGCACCGGCTGGACTCGGCCATGCGCTTCAACCCGCGCATCACGCGCTGGCTGGGCGCCGGGCGTGCCGCGCGCTGGGCCCGCTTCGTGCGCGACAACGTCTCGGGCTTCGGCTCCAACATCTCGCTGGGCTTCATGCTGGGCATGATTCCGCCGCTGCTGGCCTTCGTCGGCATCGGCCTGGAGGTGCGGCACGTGACGCTGTCCACCGGGCAGATCGCGGCGGCGGCCGTGAGCTACGGCACGGCGGTGCTGCACCAGCCCGCCTTCTGGTGGTGCCTGGCGGCGGTGCCGGTGATCGGTGCGCTCAACCTCACGATAAGCTTCGGCTTTGCGTTTCGGCTGGCGCTGCGCGCGCACAACGTGAGCGGCGCCTACCGCGCGCGCATCCGTGCCGCGATCTGGGCGCGCTGGCGGCATGCGCCGCTGTCGTTTTTTCTGCCCGGCGCGGCGGACGAGCCGCCACGCCGGGAGCCGTCCTGAGGGCCACCTCGGCCGGCGGCCTGCTGGAGCCGCCATGCAAGGAGACTTTCACTGATGGGTAATCTCGTGACCATCTGGGCCGAATGGCTGCGGCCTTCGGCCGGCCTGGTGACCGTGCAGTGGTCGCTGCTGCTGGCGGTGGCCACCATCGCCGGCTACCTGGTGCAGCGCTACATCGGCCTGCCCAAGGTGGTGGGCTATGCGCTGGTCGGCAGCCTGGCCGGCTTCGCCGGCTTCACCGGCGCCGTCTGGCCGCTCAGCGGCACCGGCCTGTTCGTGCTGGAGCTGGCCATCGCGGTGGTCCTGTTCGAGGCCGGTGGCCGCATTCCCCTGCGCTGGTTCCGCCACAACCCGATGGTGCTGGCGCAGAGCATTGCCGAATCGACGCTGACCTACGTCGCCGTGAACCTGGGCCTGCAATGGCTCGGCGTGGCCAGTGCCGTGGCGCACCCGCTGGCGCTGGTGGCCGTGGCCGCCTCGCCCGCGGTGCTGATGCGCGTGGCGATGGACGCGCGCGCCTCCGGCCCGGTGACCGAGCGCGCCATGGTGCTGGCCACGCTCAGCACGCTCTATGCGCTGTCGCTGGGCACGGTGCAGGCCGAGCTGGAGCAGCGCCAGCAACTGCACCTGCTCGACAGCCTGCAGCCGGTGGCGCTGCTGCTGGGGCTGTCGATCATCGTGGGCGCGGTGCTCGCGTTCGCGCTGCGGCTGGCGCTCAAGGTGATGAGCCCGACCAGCGAGAACACCTCGATCCTGCTGCTCGCGCTGATCGCGGCGGCCACCGGCATCGCCTCGCACCTGGGCGGCTCCGCGCCGATCGCGGCGCTGCTGGGCGGCATGCTGCTCAAGCAGGTGAGCCCGCGGCCCTGGGCCTGGCCGCGCCAGATGGGCACGGCCGCCTCGCTGCTGACCATGATGATGTTCGTGCTGGTGTCGGTGGTGGCGGCGCAGTCCGACTGGAACATGAAGGTCGCCGGCCTGGTGCTGGCCCTGCTGGCCCTGCGCGGGCTGGCCAAGGTGGTGGGCGTCGCGCTGGGCAACATCGGCAGCGGCGCCAGTTGGCGCCAGGCCCTGTGGGTCGGCTGCGCGCTGGCGCCCATGTCCTCCATCGCGCTGCTGATCGCCTCGCAGTTCGCGCTGATGCAGGGCGCCACCGGCCGCATGATCGCGCAAACCGCGCTGCCGGCGATCCTGCTGATGGAGCTGCTGGGCGCGGTCATCGCCACCGTGGCGCTGCACCGCGCTGGCGAGGCCTCGCAACACTGGCTGCCGCAGTGGCGCGGCCGGGACGACCCGGGCGCGCTGGCCGCCGAGGGAGAAGAACGTGAAACTTGAGCCCTTCACCCCGTCGCGCGCGCTGTCGCTCGGCGTCGAGCTGGAACTGCAACTGGTCAACACCCACGACTACGACCTGGCGCCCTATGCCGAGGACATGCTGCGCGTGCTGGAGAAGCAGCCGCTGCCCGGCAGCGTGGTGCCGGAGATGACCTCGAGCATGATCGAGATCTCCACCGGCGTCTGCCAGTCCAGCGCCGAGGTGCTGGGCGAGCTGTCCACCATCCGCGACGCGCTGGTGCGCGCGGCCGACAAGCTCAACATCGCCGTGGTGGGCGGCGGCACGCACCCGTTCCAGCAGTGGCACGAGCAGCGCATCTACGACAAGCCGCGCTTCAAGGAGCTGTCCGAGCGCTACGGCTACCTGTCCAAGCAGTTCACCATCTTCGGCCAGCACGTGCACGTCGGCTGCCCGGACGCCAACGCGGCGCTGCTCATGCTGCACCGCATGTCGCGCTACATCCCGCACTTCATCGCTCTGTCGGCCTCCAGCCCCTACGTGCAGGGACAGGACACGCAGTTCGACTCGGCGCGGCTCAATTCGGTGTTCGCCTTCCCGCTGTCGGGCCGCGCGCCCTTCGCGCTGGACTGGAGCGCCTTCGAGACCTTCTACGGCAAGATGACCCGCACCGGCGTGGTCAAGAGCATGAAGGACTTCTACTGGGACATCCGGCCCAAGCCCGAGTACGGCACCATCGAGATCCGCGTCTTCGACACGCCGCTGACCGTGGAGCGCGCTGCGGCGCTGGCCGGCTACGTGCAGTCGCTGGCGGCCTGGTTCCTGATCGACCAGCCTTTTGTGCCCGATGAGGACGATTACCTGGTCTACACCACCAACCGCTTCCAGGCCTGCCGCTTCGGCCTCGATGCGAGCTACGTAGACCCGGCCAGCGGCCAGCACATGCCGCTGCGCGACCACATCCTGCTGACCATGCACCAGGTGCAGCGCCACGCCGAGGCGCAGGGCGCGGCCAACGCGCTGCACCTGCTGCGCGGCAGCGTGAGCACCGGCGAGAACGATGCCCGCTGGCTGCGCAACCGCCAGCGCAGGGAGCAGTTGCTGGCCGAGGTCACGCGGCAGGCGGCGGGCAGGTTCCGCAGTGCCGTGGCGGGCAACTGAGAGTCTGCATCGCCCGCTCAAACCGGGTTGCGTGCGCCCAGGCGCGGCAGGATGCCGCCGGTGCGCCGCATGTAGGCGCGGTACTCGTCGCCGAAGAACTCCAGCATCATGCGCTCCTCGTGCGGCACGCGCCGCCAGTACAGGACCGTCACCGCCACCAGCGACGCCCAGCCGGCGAACCAGTTGTCCAGCAGCAGCACCTGGCCGATGGCAAGGACGAAGAAGGCGGCATACATCGGATGCCGCACGGCGCGGTACACGCCTCGGGTGACCAGCTTGTGCTCCGGGTTGAGCATGAGGGTGACCGACCAGCTCTCGCCCAGGTCCACGTGCGCGCGCCAGAACAGCCGGACGCCCGCCGCCATCACCGCCGCCCCCAGCCATGCCGCCGCCGCGGGCAGCGTGTAGCGGGCCCAGTCGAGCCAGGGCGAGAACAGCAGCAGCAGCGGCAGCACGATCTGCCCGATGGCCACCAGCCCGACCAGCATGCGGTCGCCCGTGTCGCTCCTGTCCACCGCCTTCGGCCGCGCGCGCAGGCGGCGCGAGAAGACGGCCCGGATCGTGAGGTAGGTCGCGATGCCCGCGGCGAAGACGAGGTGGGGAATCTGGAGGTTCATGCAAGGCCCGCACATGGATGACAATCGTTCGGACCCGCATGATGTCCGAATCGCCGCCCGCCCGCGTCGGCCGGACGCACCTCTTCTGCTCGCCCGGCGCGGTCGGGCAGCACCGCTTCCAAGGGATTTTTCATGGCTGACGACGAACCGAGTCTGCAGGGGCGCTGCCTGCCCCGTTTCCTGCGACGGGGCGCGCTGCTCGCCACGATGGGCTGCGCCCTCGTGGCGGGCTGCGGCACGGGGAGCGAGGCACGCCATGAACGCTCGCCGCAGTTCAAGGACGGCGGCTTTCGCAACATGCCCAACCCCGACGCGCAGCCCACGGCCAGCGCCTGGCGCATCTGGTCGCGCTTTCTCTTCGGCAGCAAGCGCGGCACCGTGCCGGTGGACGCGATTCCGGTGCGCGCCCTGGAGCGTACGGCCCTGGACGCGCTCGACGCCCAGGCCAACCACGTGGTGCGCCTCGGCCATTCGTCGCACCTGCTCAAGCTGCAAGGCAAGTACTGGCTGATCGACCCGGTGTTCAGCGAGCGCGCCTCGCCGGTGCAGTGGCTGGGCCCGAAGCGCTTCCACCCGCCGCCGATCGCGCTGGCGCAGTTGCCGCCGATCGAAGGCGTGATCCTGTCGCACGACCACTACGACCATCTGGACGCCGCCACCATCCGATACCTGGCGCAGCGGGTGCAGCACTACTTCGTGCCGCTGGGCCTGCGCGCGCGGCTGGCGGCGCTGGGCGTGCCGCCCGAGCGCGTGGCCGAACTCGACTGGTGGCAGGACGCCGAGCACGCCGGCGTGAAGCTCACGGCCACGCCGGCGCAGCATTTCTCCGGCCGCGGCTTGGCCGACCGCAACCGCACGCTGTGGGCGTCATGGGTGCTCCAGAGCGGCGGCCAACGCATCTTCTACAGCGGCGACTCGGGCTACTTCCCTGGCTTCAAGATGATCGGCGAGCGCTTCGGCGGCTTCGACCTCGCGCTGGTGGAGAACGGCGCCTACGACGCCTACTGGCCCGCCGTGCACATGACGCCCGAGCAGAGTGTGCAGGCCTTCGAGGACCTGCGCGGCAAGGTGCTGTTCCCGGTGCACAACAGCACCTTCGACCTCGCCATGCACCCCTGGCGCGAGCCGCTGGACCGCATCGCCGAACGGGCGCAGTCCCGCAGCATCGCGCTGGCCACGCCGGTAATCGGCGAAGTCCTGACCGTCGGGCAGGCGCGCAGCAACCTGCGCTGGTGGCAGGGGCTGCGTTGAGTCCGGCCATGCGCAGCCGCGCGCTCATCGCCCTCGGCCTGCTGCTCGCGGCGGCCGGCGCCTCCGCCCGGTCCACGGCCTGCACCGAGGCCGCCGTGGAGGCCTGCTACACCGGCTTCCAGCCCGCGGGCGCGCAGGGCCGCCTGCGCTACTACGCGTCGCAACCGCCGGGCGCCGGGCCCAGCGCCGCGCTGATTGCCGTCCATGGCCATCCGCGCGACGCCAACAAGACCTTCGACGCGGCCCTGCGCGCGGTGCGGCAGGCCGGCGCCATGGAACGCACGCTGGTGGTGGCTCCGGTATTCCAGGTGGCCGCCGACGATGCGCGCAAGTGCCAGACCGCGGGCGTGCCCGCCGCGCAGGACGGCGACCTGCTCTGGACCTGCGGTTCCTGGATCGAGGGCGCCGCCGCGCGCGGCAGCACGCTGACCTCCTTCGCCGCGCTGGACGCGCTGGTGGCCGAGCTGCACCGCCAGTGGCCCGGCCTGCGCACCATCACCATCGCCGGCTTCTCCGCCGGAGCGCAGATGGTGCAGCACGCCATCGGCTTCGCCGCCGATCCCCCCATGGGCGGCCCGGCGGTCCGCTACGTCGTGTCCGACCCGGGCACCTGGCTGTACTTCGACCCGGTGCGGCCGCAGCCGGTGAAGGACGGCCAGGCGGTGGACTGGTCGCAGTGCAGCGGCGGCGCCGACGGCGTGGGCGGCTGCGGCTTCCGGCTGCAGACGCCGACCGACGCGGCCGCCTGCCCGTCGCTCACGCGCTGGAAGTACGGCACCGACGCCCTGCCCGCCGCGCTCGGGCGCAGCGCCGCGCAAGCCCGCGCGCGCTATGCGGCGGCGGACATCCACTACCTGCAGGGTGCGCTGGACAGCAGCGACGCGAGCGGTACCTTCTACAAGATCCTCGACAAATCCTGCGCCGCGCAGGCGCAGGGACCGTACCGCCTGCAGCGCGGGCAGGCCTACGCCTGGTATGACCGCACGCTGCTGGCGCCCGGGAAGCGCCGCAGCGTGACCGTGGTGCCGGGCTGCGCACACGACGTGGCCTGCGTGTTCCCCTCCGCCGCCGCGCGCACGGCCTTGCTGGGGCCTTGAGGGGCTCCGCATCCACCGTATTTGGGGGGAATGCGGCGCGTTTTGAGCAAAAAGCGGCTGCAGCCCAGGTATGACCTGGGCTATTAGCTATATTTTTTATAGCTTGTACGGCAAAAGTTCTACGCTCACGCCTTGTTTGGACGCGGGCCACCGCCCGCGCCCTCCGGGCAATTCCGGTATCAAGAAGCCATCACTCACATTTAATTCCAAAAATCGGAACAAAAAATTCCGATTTCGCACTTATAGTCCTCCAAAATTACTGTTTGGAGGAGACAAGCATGCGCACCGCAATCAGGCTGGCACTTCCGGCTTTGGCCGGGCTGTTGACCTTTTCGGCCCAGTCCCAGGGCACCTACCCCAACCGTCCCATCACACTCGTCGTGCCTTTCGCGGCGGGAGGTGCCTTCGATGTCGTCGCGCGCCTGACCGCGAAGGAGGTCGGCAAGGAATTGAAGCAGCCCGTGGTGGTGGACAACAAGCCAGGCGCCGGCGGCGTGCTGGGTGGCAAGCTGGTCAGCCTTGCCAAGCCGGACGGCTACACAATGCTGCTGTCAGGCGTGGGGCCCATCTCGATCGCCCCTGCGGTGTACAGGAAGATGGACTACAGCCCGTCGAAGGTGCTGGCACCCGTCCTCCAGCTGACGTCCTCGCCCTTCGTGCTCGCCACCTCCACGCAGTTCAAGGGAAGCAGCGTTCAGGACTTCGTGAGCTACCTGAAGGCATCGCCCAATGCCTACAACTACGCATCCACCGGCAACGGCACTTTGGTGCACCTGGCCGGGGAGTACTTCAAGACCCTTACAGGCACCGAGTTTGTCCACGTCCCGTTCACGGGCGGCGCACCGGCCACCACGTCGATGATCGCGGGCGAAACACTGTTTTCGATCACCAATATTCCGAACGTCCGCAGCCAGATCGAAGCAGGCAAGCTCAAGGGCCTCGCCACCACGGGCCTCAGGCGCTCGGCGGCCTTTCCTCAGTTGCCGACCGTGAGCGAAGCGGGCATTGCGCAATTCGACCTCACCGGCTGGATCGGCATCTTCGTTCCGACCGGCACGCCCGCGCCGGTCGTTGCCAAGCTGCAGGCCGCCTACGAAAAGGCCATGCGCGACCCGGAACTCAAGGAACGGCTGAATCAGCAGGGTGACGAAGTGGCCACGGGTTCAACCAGCGACTTCGCGGAGTTCCTCGCCAGGAACGAGCGCCAATGGCACGACATTGCCGCGGCTGCCAAGGTCACGATTGATTGAGGAGTTCGCAGCGCCATGGCCTGCAAGATCAACGAACTGCGGGCACGCATGCATGCCAACGAGCGGCTGACGGGGCTGTGGTGTTCCATGACCTCGGCCACCGCCGTCGAGGCGCTGTCCACGCTGGCCTACGACTGGTTCCTGCTCGACATGGAGCATGCGCCGAAGAACTCCCGGACATCGTCTCGCAACTGCGCGTGCTGGACAGCAGCGCCGTCGCCCCCATGGTGCGCCCGCCGGCCAACGACCGCGTGCTGATCAAGCGCATGCTGGACGCCGGAGTGAAGAACTTTCTATTCCCCTGCGTGCGGAGCGTGGATGAGGCCCGCGAGATCGTGAGCGCCACACGCTACCCGCCCGCAGGCGTGCGCGGCGTGTCCGTGGCGGGACGCGCAGCCTGGTATGGCGCCCGCGCGGGCTATCTGCAGGCTGCCGGAGACGAGATCGCCATTGGCATCCAGATCGAGACCTGCCAGGCTTTCGAGGCCATCGCCGGCATCGCCGCGCTGCCAGAAGTGGACATGATCTTCTTCGGCCCCGCAGACCTCTCGGCGGACATGGGGCTGCTCGGACAAACCGAACACCCCGACGTGCGCGCGAGGATCCAGGCAGGCATCGAGCAGGTGCGTTCGCACGGCAGGATGGCCGGCGTACTCGCGCCGAACATCTACGCCGCAAGGTTCTATGAAAGCGCCGGCGCCCGTTTCGTCGGGATCGGCAGCGATCTCGGATGCATGCGCACTCATGCCCAGAAGCTGCTGGAAGCCATGGGCTGAACCAAGGGTCTCGGCGAGGGACAGGATGGCATTCGATACCTGCAGATAGCATGTCCTGGAGTTCAGTCCCCCATCAGTCCCGCCACCGTCCGCCGCAGCCACGCGTTGCCCGGGTCCGTGTGGAAGCGCTCGTGCCAGTGCTGCTTGACGCCGTAGTGCGGCATTGCATGCGGCAGTTGCAGCATGCGCACCGGCTCGCGCGTCTGCATGACCTGGCCGTAGCGCAGCGGCACGGTGGCGATCAGTTCGGTCTCGGCGACGATGCGCGCCACGCCCAGGAAGCTGGGCACGCGCAGCGCCACCTGCCGCTCGACGCCGGCGCGCGCGAGCACCTTGTCGACGATGGCATGCCCGGTTCCCGAGGCCATGACCACCACGTGGCTTTCGCGCGCATAGGCGGCCCTGCTCAGGCGCGCGGCGATGCGCGGATGGCTCTGCGCGGCCAGGCAGACGAAGTTCTGCTTGAACAGCACCTGCTGGTAGAAGCCCGCATCGAGCTGCGGCATGAAGCCCACGGCCAGGTCGACCTCGCCGTCTTCCAGGCGCCGGGCGCTGTCGGTGCCGATCTTCTCGACCTCGATGCGCACCCGCGGCGCGGCGCTGCGCAGGTGGTTGAGCAGCGCGGGCAGCAGCACGATCTCGCTGATGTCGGTCATGCAGATGCGGAAGGTGCGCTCGGCCTCGGCCGGCAAGAAAGCACTGGGGCTGGCGCGGGCCGACTCCAGCCGGGCCAGCACTTCGCGCAGCGCCGGGTACAGCGCCTGGGCGCGCGGCGTGGGCTGCATGCCGCGCGCGGTGCGGCTGAACAGCCGGTCGTCGAAATGCGCGCGCAGCTTGTTCAGCGCGGTGCTGGCCGCGGCCTGCGCCAGCCCCAGGCGCTCGGCCGCGCGCGTGACGCTGGCGGTCTTGTAGACCTCGTCGAACACCGCGAGCCATTCCAGATCGAGCCGTGCCATGCTTGCCTCCCTCCTGGCGTGTGACCATCCATTTCATCCCACGCGGGGCCGGCGTCAGGGTGAAATGCATGATGACACGCGCGGCGCGGCCGGATCGGCGGCCGGCTTACGTCAAGTCGCGGAACCCGCGCCGCGCTCGGCACGATGGTTCTCCGATGCGCCGTCATGCCGGCAGCGCGGCATGGCGGAACCGGCGCAGCGCGAATCCGTGTCGCTCACTGCGCGATGCCCAGGCGGTCGATGAGGGGGCCCCACGCGGCCGAGTCCCGCTGCGTGAGCTTCAGGACATCGGCGGGAGTCGACCTGACGGCGGTCAGCATCTGGCCCGCCAGGCGCTCCTTCATTTCGGGCGTGTCCAGCGCCGCGTTGATTTCGGCGTTGAGCCGCGCGATGGTGTCGCCCGGCACTCCTGCGCGCGTGACCACCGAATACCAGCCGGGCACTTCCATGTCGATGCCCAGCTCCTTGAAGGTGGGCACGTCGGGAAGCTGCGGCAGCCGCCGCTCGCCGGTCACGGCCAGTGCCACGAGCTTGCCGGTCTTGACCAGCGGCACGACGCCGACGGGAACGGTCGTCATCACCGGCGTATCGCCCGCCATCACACTGGTCACGGCATTGGGGCCGCCAGCGCCGCTGATGGGTACATGCTGCATCTGGATGCCGGTGCGCAGCATGAGCAGTTCGGTCGCGAGGTGGGTGGAGTTGCCTATGCCAGCGGATGCGAAGCTGAGCCGCTTCGGGTCGGCCTTGGCCATCGCGATGAGTTCCGGCAGCGTCTTCACGCCCAGGCTCGGCGCCACGACGGTCACGAAAGGAGTGTCGGCGATGACGGCGACGCCGGTGAAGTCGCGGGCCGGTTGGTGCCGCAGCGACTGGTACAGGTGCGGGTTCCACGACATGTTGGAGACGCCGGCCAGGAACAGCGTGAGGCCGTCAGCGGGCTGGGAGAGCACGTAGGCGGCAGCCAGCGTGCCGTTGGCGCCGGGCCGGTTCTCCACCACGACGCTCTGGCCCAGCTTTCTTGCGAGCACATCGGCCAGTGTGCGCGCCAGCGTGTCCGGCCCCGAACCGGGCGGTTGCGGAACCACGAATTTGATCGGCCTGGGAAGAACCGCCTGCGCGTAGACGGGTGCGGCGAGCAGCGAGGCTGCCACGGCAAATGCGCAGAGGATGCAGCGGCGGATGGTCATGATGAAGTCGAGGTCGGTAGGTTGTGAAAGCCGCCGCGCCCGTTGTCGGAGCGAGCGGCAGGGGTGTTCTGGCGTACAGGGCAGGAATGGGCGATGCGCTCGGAGCCGCTCAGTCCACGGTGGCGTAGTCGAGCGACTTGGGGGTGGCGGTGAGCACGCGCGGAGTGGCGCCGACGACGACCGTGTCGTCGATCCGGAAGCCGCCCACGCCGTAGACGTACAGTCCCGGCTCCGCCGAATAGACTTCGTCGTCTAGCAGCAGCCGCTGGCTGAATGCCATGTCCTCCGGATACTCGTGGTGCACGATGCCGATGGCGTGGCCGGTGCGGTGGCGGATGCAGTGAGCCAAGCCGGCGCGTTCGATGACGGCCTGGGCCGCGGCGTCGATGGCGCACACGGGCCGGCCCGTTACGGCCGCGCCGATGGCCGCATCGGTCGCGTCGCGCGCGGCCGTCCACAGCTCCCTCTTCTGCGCATCGGGACGACCGCAGAACCAGGTGCGCTCGTTCTCGATCGTCAGTCCGTTGAGCCGGGGGATCACGATGTTGACCAGCACGTCGCCTTCGCGGATGCGCGCGCCGCAAGAGGCCCCGTCGCCGTGCGGCGAGGCCGAGGCCGGGCCGCTGAGCGTCCAGCAGCGCACGACCTCGAACTGCTCGCCGGGAAAGCGCTCGGCGGCTTCCTGCACGAACAGGCTGGCCATGGCGCAGTCCATCTCCTGCACCAGACGGCCGGGCCGGATGGCTTCGCGGTAGCGGTCCTGCAGCCAGTCCGTCAGTCCGGCCATGGCCTGCATGACCGCCAATTCCTCGGCATGCTTCTGCCAGCGCAGGCTGCGCACCTCCGCGGTGGCGACGCGCATGGCCAGGTCCGGCAGCAGGCGCTGCACCTGCGCCATCGCGCCGCCGGCGGCGTCCAGGGCGATGCGCGAGCGGCGCAGGCCGGCACGGCACAGGCGCTCGGCAAGGATCTCGGGGAGCTGCGAAACGAGCGGCAGGCGGCCCTGCACCATGGGGTGCTCGGCATAGAACGTGACGTCGGTGATCCACACCTTGCCGGCTTCCGTGGAGAAGCGCATGTGGTTCGTGGACAGCTCGTTCATGATCAGGAATCCATCACCCTGGCGCGGCACGACCGCGAAGATCGGCCGCTCCCAGGGCTGCACGTCGGTGTGGAAGTTGGTCGCGAACTGGAAGAAGTCGGCCGTGGTGAACACCAGCGCATCGACGGCGAGTTCGTCCATCAACCGGACCATCCTGTCATGGCGGTACTGCCAGACGGCTTGCGTCAGCTTGGGCATGTTGCTTCCTCAAAGGAGCCGGAGGTGTCCGGCAGGTTTCTGAACGGCGGTGGACGCGGGCTACAGCGCGTCGAACTCCACCACGCCGGCCTTCATCACCAGGGGAATGCGCTCGCCCTGCCCGAGCAGGCAATCGAGGCTGCGCAGCGGATCGCCGTCGACCAGCAGCAGGTCGGCCAGCGCCCCTGGCGCCAGGCGGCCGAGCCGGTCGCCCATGCCCAGCACTTCGGCGCCCACCAGGGTGGCACTGGCGATCACCTCTGCCGGCGACAGCACCTGCGACCGCAGTCGGAATTCGTCGCTCTGCAGACGATGCGATTCGCCCAGCAGGTCGGACCCGAAGCCCATCTTCACGCCCGCCGAGCGGTAGATTTCGAGTGCGCGCAGCCCGGCCCCGCGCACGTGCTCCACCTTGGCCACGCTCGCGGGCGGCAGCCCCAGGGCCGCGCCTTCCTTGGCCAGGGCATCGTAGGTCACCAGCGTCGGCACCGCGTAGGCTCCGCGCTCGGCCATCAGCGCTGCGGCCGGCGCGTCGACCAGATTGCCGTGCTCGATCGTGCGCACGCCGCAGCGCACCACGCGCTCGATCGCGGCCGGGGTGTAGGCGTGCGCCAGCACGTAGGTGTTGCGGGCCGTCGCCTCCGCGACGATGGCGCGCACCTCGTCCTCGCCGTAGCCCAGGGCATCCACCGGGTCGGTGGGCGATGCCACGCCACCGCCGGCCATGATCTTGATCTGGTCCGCTCCCATCTGCAGCTCCTCGCGCGCGGCCTTGCGCACGGCGTCCACGCCATCGGCGACGCGCGCGATCGCGCCGACGCGCGCGCAATTGGGGCACACGTCGCCGGTCAGCAGGTAGTCCGAGCGCCCGCGCCCGTCGCCATGACCGCCGGTCTGGCTCAGCGCGCGGCCGGAGACGAACAGGCGCGGCCCCTGCGCCAGCCCCGACTGCACTGCTTGCTTGAATGCGTAGCCGGCGCCGCCGGCGTCGCGCACCGTCGTAAAGCCGCGGCGCAGCATGCCGCGCAGAATGGGCAGACTGCGCAGCGTCACCAGGACGTTGGGCATCAGCGCCTGGCGCATCAGGTTCAGCTCGACGGCGACCAGGTGCACGTGCAGGTCGATCAGGCCGGGCATCACCGTCCTGCCGGCTGCGTCGATGACCCGCGCGTCGCGCGCCGCGATGGGCCTGTCGGACACCTCGCGGATGGTGCCCCCTTCGACCAGGATGTCGTGGCGGTCCTGCAACTCCGGCTTGAGCGGATCGAGCAGGCGGGCGTTCTTGATGAGCAGGGTCTTTGTCATGAGGTCTGCGCCATGGAAGGAAGCGGAATGCGGAGAGCCAAGGCACTATCAGGGTTGTTGCCAGCCTCCTCGGGCATGAACGAATCTCCGATGTGTGGATGGCCGATGGCCCGAACGCCATCTGGTCGCGCTAGAGTAGGAGCAGAATCAGATAGAGAAAAATTTATATGCTGAATTCGGTTCATCGATCCGGTGAATGGTCCGGGTGCTCCAGTCCGTGAACTACCGCAACGCCGACCTCAACCTGCTGAAGGTGTTCGAGGCTCTGATCATCGAAGGCAACGTCACGCGGGCCGCCGACAAGCTCTCGCTGACCCAGCCCACGGTCAGCAACGCGCTGCGCCGGCTGCGCGAGACCTACGACGACCCACTGTTCGTGCGCAGCGGCACGGGCGTGCGTCCGACCCGGCGCGCCCTGGAGCTGTGGTCCTCGCTCTCCCGCTCCCTGCGCATCATCCGAGGCACGCTCGAGGGGGAGACCTTCGATGCGTTGCACAGCGACGCACGCGTGACGATCTCGATGACCGACTACGTGGCCTGCATCGTCGGTCCGCGGCTGCTCGAGCGGCTTGGCAAGATCGCGCCGGGGATGCGCTTGCATGCCCTTGCCGGCACGGTGGTGGACTTCGGGCAGTCCCTGGACAACAACCGCGCGGACTTCGCGATCGGGACCTACAACGACGACGTGCAGAGGCCGGGCTTCATGCGGTCGCGCCGGCTGTGGATGGTGGAGTTCTCCTGCTTCATGCGCAGCGACCACCCGCTCGCGAAGCTGGACAGGGTCCCGCTGAAGAAATTCCTGAACGCACGCCATCTGGACGTGAGCCTCACCGGCGCTGCCGGCGCCATCTACGACCGGGTGCTGCAAAGCCGTGGACTGCAGCGCAACCTGGTGGCAACGGTGAGCCACTACTCAGCGGCCTACGAGGCCGTGCGCCGGTCCGACCTGATCGCGGTGCTGCCCTGGTCCGAGGGCCTCGAAACGGTGCGCACGGCCGGCCTCAAGCGCGTTGCGCCGCCGCTGGCGGCGCCAGCGCGCACCGTGGAACTGTTCTGGCACGAGCGGCACGAGACCTCGGCACTGCACCAGTGGTTCATAGCGCTGCTCGTCGAACGGCTGGCGCGCGATCCGCCTTCTCGCATCGCCCCTGCCCGCCTCTAACGGGGGCGTCATCCCGGTCGCCTGACGGCCGGTGGGGTAGCGCGTGAAGCATCCGGGTCGGCGCACCACTATTGAAAAACGCAATGGCAAGTATTGCACCATGCGCTTGAGCGAATAGTGGCGGGGCGGAAAAATGCCTGGCTTGCGGCACGGACCCCGCCCCGGCCGGCCGCCCAGGAGACACCATGGACAACCCCAGCACCGTGGCCCGCGCTGCGCGCCAGGCCTACTACGAGCGCATCCGCGCGCTGCACCTCACACCGCTCTGGGAAGAGCTGCACGCCCTGGTGCCGCGCGAGCCCGCGTCCCCCTGCGTGCCGGCGCTCTGGCGCTATGCGGACATCAAGCCCTACCTCATGGAGTCGGCCGACCTGATCAGTGCCGAGGAGGCGGTGCGCCGCGTGCTGGTGCTGGAGAACCCCGGTCTGCCCGGCCGCTCGAGCATCACGCAGTCGCTGTATGCCGGGCTGCAGTTGATCATGCCGGGCGAGGTCGCGCCCTCGCACCGCCACGTGCAGTCGGCGCTGCGCTTCATCGTCGATGGCCGGGGCGCCCACACCACGGTCGACGGCGAGCGCACCACCATGCACCCGGGCGACTTCATCATCACGCCCTCCTGGGCCTGGCATGACCACGGCAACGAGGGCCTGCACGGCGAGAGCGGGCCGGTGGTCTGGCTCGACGGGCTGGACATTCCGCTGGTGCGCTTCTTCGACGCCGGCTTTGCCGAGAACGACAATGCCAAATCCCAGACGGTGGCCAGGCCCGAAGGCCACAGCTTTGCGCGCTTCGGCCACAACATGGTGCCGGTGCGCCACACGCACCGCTCGCGCACCTCGCCCCTCTACTGCTACCCCTATGCCCGCAGCCGCGAGGCGCTGGCGGCCCTGCAGAAGGCGGAGGCCGCCGATGCCTGGCAGGGCTGGAAGCTGCGCTACGTGAACCCGCTGACCGGCGGCTCGCCGATGCCCACCATGCAGACCTGCCTGCAACTGCTGCCCGCCGGCTTTCGCGGCCAGGGCCACCGTGCCACCGACGGCGCGGTCTACAGCGTGGTCGAGGGCCGCGGCACGGCCGAGATCGGCGGGCGGCGCTTTGCCTTCGGCCCGCAGGACACCTTCGTCGTGCCCTCGTGGGCCATGCTGCGGCTGGAGGCGGATGAGGAGGCCGTGCTGTTCAGCTTCTCCGACCGGCCGGTGCAGGAAGCCATCGGCATCCACCGCGAGCAATTTGATTGACCCCCACCACCATGTCCTTTGCCGTTCCCCCCATGGGCATCGTCGGCCTGCCGGTTGCCGGCACCGACGAACGGTTCCCCGTGCGCCGCGTCTACTGCGTCGGCCGCAACTACGCGGCGCATGCGCGCGAGATGGGCTTCGACCCCGAGCGCGAGCCGCCCTTCTTCTTCTGCAAGCCCAATGACGATGCCTCGATCGTCCCCGTGCCGGCCGGCAGTACCGCCACCCTGCCCTATCCGCCGCTGACCAGGAACTACCACTACGAGGCCGAGCTGGTGGTGGCCATCGGCCAGGGCGGCCGCGACATCGCCGCCGCCGACGCCGCGGCCCACATCTACGGCTACGCCTGCGGCCTGGACATGACCCGGCGCGACCTGCAAATCGCCGCGCGCGAGCAAGGCCGGCCCTGGGAAGTGGGCAAGGCCTTCGACTTCTCCGCGCCGGTCGGCCCCATCACCCGGCGCGCCCAGGCCCCGGGCGTCCACTGCGCAAGCATCGCGCTGGACGTGGACGGCACGGTGCGCCAGCAGGCCACCATCGCCCACCTGATCTGGTCGGTGGACGAGGTGATCGCCAACCTGTCCACGCTGTTCACGCTGCAGCCGGGCGACCTGATCTTCACCGGCACGCCCGAGGGCGTGGGCGCGGTCACACCGGGCCAGACGCTCACGCTGCGCATCGACGGGCTGGCGCCGCTGGCGGTGCGGATCGCATGAGCCTCGAACGCACACCCGTATTGGTGGTGGGCGGCGGCATCGGCGGCATGGCCTGCGCCCTGGCGCTGGCGCGGCAGGGCCAGCCGGTCGCGCTGCTGGAGCGGAGCGCCCACTTGGGCGAGATCGGCGCCGGGCTGCAACTGGGCCCGAACGCCTTCGCCGCGCTGGACGCGCTCGGCGTGGGCGATCAGGTGCGCTGCGCCGCCGTCTTCACCGAGCGCCTGGTGATGATGGACGCCGTGGACTGCCGCGAGGTGGCCTCGGTCCCGGTGGGCGAGGCGTTCCGCGCGCGCTTCGGCAACCCCTATGCGGTGAGCCACCGCGCCGACCTGCACGGCGCCCTGCACGCCGCGGCCGCTGCGCATCCGCTGGTGCGGCTGCACACCGGCGTGCGCATCGCGGCGGTGGAGGTCGGCGCACACGGCGTCAGCGCCACGGCGGCCGACGGCCGGCGCTTCCATGGCGCCGCGCTGGTGGGCTGCGACGGCGTGAAGTCGGTCGTGCGCGAGAAGCTGCTGGGCGACGCGCCGCGCGTCTCGGGCCACGTCGTCTACCGCGCCGTGGTGCCGGTGGCCGACATGCCCGACGACCTGCGCATGAACGCGCCCGTGGTCTGGGCCGGCCCCGACTGCCACCTGGTGCACTACCCGCTGCGCGGCGGCGAGCAGTACAACCTGGTGGTCACCTTCCACAGCAGAGAACGCGAGGAATGGGGCGTGACCGACGGCAGCAAGGAGGAGGTGCTGTCCTATTTCCAGGGCGTGCACCCCCGGCCGCGCCAACTGCTGGACCGCCCCACCTCCTGGCGCCGCTGGAGCACCGCCGACCGCGACCCGGTGGAGCGCTGGAGCGAAGGCCGCGCCACGCTGCTGGGCGATGCCGCCCACCCCATGATGCAGTACCTGGCGCAGGGCGCCTGCATGGCGCTGGAGGACGCGGTCACGCTGGCCGCGGCGGTGCAGGCGCGGGATTTCGACTTTCCCGCGGCCTTCCGGCTCTACCAGTCGGCGCGCATCGCCCGCGCCGCGCGCGTGGTGCTGTCGGTACGCGAAATGGGCCGGCTCTACCACGCCAAGGGCGTGGAGCGCCTGGTGCGCAACAGCCTCTGGCCGGACCGCAGCCCCACGCGCTTCCACGACGCTCTCGAATGGCTCTATGCCTGGCGGCCAGACAACTGCCTGGCGGATGCGGCGGTTGGTCGCGGCGGCGAAATCCCATCCCCCACGACAGCAACCATCTTGAATGACTAGCTCAAAGACGCTCAGCGAAGTCATCGCGCCAAGGCGATCTGGTGCGAGCGATCGCGTTCAGGATGACCGGCAGCTTGTGCATGCAGGCGACCAGGGCGACCTTCTTGGCTTCGCCTGCGGCCAGCAGCTTGGCATGGAAGGCCTTGAGGACCGGATTGAAGCGCGTGCCGACCAGAGCTGCGACGTACAGCACCTTTCGCACGTCGGCTCGTCCGCCGAAGATGTGACGCTGGCCCCTGAGCGTTCCCGAGTCGCGGTTCATGGGCGCCAGGCCGACCAGGGCCGTGATCTGCTTGCGGTTGAGCTGGCCGAGTTCGGGCAGCTGTGCCAACAGCGTGTAAGCCGTCGTCGGCCCCACGCCCTTGACCGAGGTCAGCAGCTTGGCCAAGTCTGCGTGGTGAGCCTGGACATGCGCCTTGAGTTCGCCCTCGACGTCATGCAACTGCGCTGCGATCGCATCCATGATCGCCAGGATGCTGGGCTTGGCCTTGCGGTGGGCCACGCCCAGGCGCTGGCGCTCGGACACCAGCATCGCCACCAGTTGCCTGCGGCGTACCACCAGGGCCGTGAGCTCGCGGCGCTCATCGTCGGCCAGGGCGCGAGGCTCGTGGCCCTGCGCGTCAAGCATCGAGGCAAAGCCGCGCAGCGCCTGCGCATCGATGCGGTCGGTCTTGGCCAGCTTGCCCACGCAGCGTGCAAAGTCACGCGCCTGGCGTGGGTTGACCACAGACACCCGCAAGCCTGTGCCAGCCAAGGCCAGTGCCAGGTCTTGCTCGTAGCCGCCGGTGGCCTCCAGCAGGATCAGCCTGGGGGCCAGCGGCACGAGCAACTGACACA
>NZ_JAELTO010000334.1 GCF_016428875.1 Xylophilus sp. ASV27 | reverse complement strand
GTCGGCGATAAAAAAAACTTCATCGAACGCCAGGTGCCTGCCCTTCCCGAGGATTACGTCCCCCGAGGCAGTCCTGCGCGCGCAACGCCACGTGGCGACGTCGATCACGACACTGCGCCATCGACTGGGCTACCAACTGATCGCTCGTCTCGGGCAGTGCCCATGCTGCGGAAGAGCAAGCGCAAAGCATCTTTTATGACACAGTAATACTAAGGCAACGCTGAACAAGTCCCCGCGATGGCGCGCGCCCTGGTGTGGGATGGGATGCAAGGCGCAAGCCGCAGCCATGGCCGCCGCCATGGCGAGGATTTGCAACGCCGCAGACCGCCCGCAGCA
>NZ_JAELTO010000333.1 GCF_016428875.1 Xylophilus sp. ASV27 | reverse complement strand
CGCCCGCCGGTAGGGCTGCAGCGCATGCTGCGCATGTACTTCGTGCAGCACTGGTTCAACCTGGCCGACGAGGCCTGCGAGGAAGCACTGCTGGACAGCCCGGCGCTGCGGCGCTTCGTGGGCATCGACCTCGGACGTGAGCGGGTGCCCGATGGCACCACGCTGCTGAAGTTCCGGCGCCTGCTGGAGGCGCACAAGTTGGGCGAGCAACTGTTCGCCACGGTAGGCCAGACGCTGCAGGCCCGAGGTCTGAAGGTGGGCACGGGCACGATCGTGGACGCCACCATCATCGGCGCGCCCAGCTCGACGAAGAACGCGGACAAGGCGCGCGACCCCG
>NZ_JAELTO010000332.1 GCF_016428875.1 Xylophilus sp. ASV27 | reverse complement strand
CCAATGCCAGTCAGTTAAGATCTGACTGGCATTTTCTTTGTGGGGAACTTGCTGCGAGAGCGCTTGACTTCGCGCGGGAATGACCGCCCGGCGCGGCGAGGCGGGAGCACGAAGTAGCGGGCTTGCTCCAACAGCCGCTGCAAGAGCGCAGGCAAGGTGCCGGCGCGCGCCAGGTGCACCGTGTTGATCGTCCCCACGATGGCATGGCGCGCTGTATGGAAGCTGATGCGGGTGGGCTCGACACCCGCGTGCCGGGCCATCAGGCGCATCCATCGGCGCAGCAGTGTGTGGGCAATCAAGATGCCCCAGACCTCCTGCCTGACCAGTTCAGGCTGCTTGCTGCGCAGCACGGC
>NZ_JAELTO010000331.1 GCF_016428875.1 Xylophilus sp. ASV27 | reverse complement strand
AGCTGGGTGAAAGCGCCCCCCACCAGTACCTTGCCGTCGGGCTGCACGGCCAGGCTGTACACCCAGCCGTTGGCGCCGGGATCAAAGCCCGTGTCCAGCGAGCCATCGGCGTTGAGGCGGGCCAGGCGGTTGCGCGTCTGGCCGCCCAGCTGGTTGAAACCGCCCCCCACCAGTACCTTGCCGTCGGGCTGCACGGCCAGGCTGAGCACCAGGTAGTCGGCACCGGGATTGAAGCCTGTGTCCAGCGAGCCATCGGCGTTGAGGCGGGCCAGGTAGTTGCGCGTCTGGCCGCCCAGCTGGGTGAAAGCGCCCCCCACCAGTACCTTGCCGTCGGGCTGCACGGCCAGGCCGTACACCGGGCCGT
>NZ_JAELTO010000330.1 GCF_016428875.1 Xylophilus sp. ASV27 | reverse complement strand
CCCCCGGCCCCCCTCCCGCCCCCCGAGTCCACCGCCCCACCGGCCAAGCCCCGGTCTTTGCATTATCTTCCGGTCATACGCGATTTACTGTACGGTCTCGTGGGCTCGGAGTCGTGTATAAGTGACAGGCTGAGCACCTTGCCGTTGGCGCCGGGATTGAAGCCCGTGTCCAGCGATCCATCGGCGTTGAGGCGGGCCAGGCGGTTGCGCGTCTGGCCGCCCAGCTGGGTGAAAGCGCCCCCCACCAGTACCTGGCCCTGACACTGATACCCATCTGACGCTGCCGACGAACAGAGCATAGTGGCGGGGTCGGGGGGGCCAGGGGCGGTGAGGCGGGGGGGGGGGGGGCGGGGGGGGGGGGGGGGGGGGGGGGGGGGGG
>NZ_JAELTO010000329.1 GCF_016428875.1 Xylophilus sp. ASV27 | reverse complement strand
CCCCCCCCCCCCCCCCCCCCCCCCCCCCCCCCCCCCCCCCCCCCCCCCCCCCCCCCTTCTCCAGCCCCCGACGCAATACCAGAGTTCCTGTACGGTCTCGTGGGCTCGGAGATGTGTATAAGAGACAGACGTTGACGTGCACGAACAGCTCCTTCTCGAAATTGAGCAGGAACAGGCGCACGCGGGTGTTCTGCGCCGGCTCGCCCATCCACTGCAGGTAATTCACCAGATCACCAACCGACTGGTCGAACCTGTCTCTTATACACATCTGACGCTGCCGACGAAGAGAACCTAGTGGAGATGGGGGGGGTCGGCGGGTCGGTGGGGGGGGGGGGGGGGGGGGGGGGGGGGGGGGGGGGGGGGGGGGGGGGGGGGGGGG
>NZ_JAELTO010000034.1 GCF_016428875.1 Xylophilus sp. ASV27 | reverse complement strand
GCGTTGCACTGCGCATCGCCGACCTTGGCGTGGTCGGCCTTGCACGCCTGCCGTAGTGCTTTCAGGCGCTCCGGGTTCGCCACCAGCGATTCGACGGTTTCGATGGGGGCGGGCTTGCCACAGGCGGCCAGCATCAGCGCGGCGACAGATACGATGAAGAGCACTCGCATGGCGCGCCCCTCAATTGCCGTAGAAGTTCACGGTGTAAGGTGTGTATGGTGTGCCACTTCCCATGAAGCGTCGCCGTACCTCCTTGGCCCGTTCATGCACGGCCACCTGCCGTGCCTGCTCCAGCGCGGCCGCCCGATCCTGCGTGATCTGCAACTGCTGCGCCTGCATGGACTGGCGGGCGTGCAGCGCCAGCAACTGATTCGTGGCCTGCGTGGCCTGCAAGGCACCTACGGCCGACTGGCTGCGGTTGACCAGGTCCGTCAGCGCCTGCTCGTCCTTCGCGAAGTTCTGCACCGCCTGCGACTGCACCTTCGTCGCGGTCCGCAAGGCTTCCAGCGACGTGGTCCAGCGCTTGCGCGCATCCAGCACCATCTGGGCACTGGAAACTGCAGAGTCGAAAGACGCCGGATACAGCTCCCTGAACTGCGTCTCCATCTGCTGCACGTTGAAGGCGAGCCCCTGCGCCTGCTGGATCAACTGGTTCGTGGCGGACAGGGCCGCCCGCAATTCCGACAGCGCGCTGAAGTCCAGGCTGGTGAGGTTCTTCGCCTGGTTCATCAGCGACTGCGCCTGGTTCTGCAATTGCTTGATCTGGTTGTTGATCTGCTCCAGCGTGTTGGCAGCGGTCATGATGTTCTGCGCCAGGTTCGACGGGTCGAACACGATGTCGCCGATGCCGAAGAGTGCGTGGGCTGGCGTCACAGTGCCCAGGGCGAGCGTGGCCGCAGCGGCCAGGGCGGCGATGCGGGGCTTCAGGAAAGATGTGCGGTTCATGGCGATTTCTCCTGCGTGGTTGAGGAAGGGAATGAAGGGACGAGGTCAGCGGCCCAGTCCAGGCCACGATGGCGCAGCCAGGCTGGCGCGAACCCTGTCATGCCGTCAGTTGCGGATGCTGCCAGCACCGCATCCATGGCCCGCTGGTCCTCAGGCGAGGACGCCCCGGCGAAGGCGAGTGCTACCGGACCCAGCCCAAGATCGAAGACCCGGTTGCCCTGTCGCGATTGGTAGTAGTAGTCCCGCTTGGGCTGTGCGGTGGCGACGATGTCGATCTGCCGGCTGTTCAAGCCGAAGCGCTCATAGATGACGCGGATCTGCGGCTCGGTCGCCTGCGGGTTCGGCAGGAAGATGCGGCTGGCGCAACTCTCCACGATGGCCGGGGCAATGGAGGAGTTCTGTATGTCCGCCAGGCTCTGCGTGGCGAAGACCACCGACACGTTCTTCTTGCGCAGCGTCTTGAGCCACTGTCGGATGCGCGCGGCGAACACCGGGTCGTCCAGGAACAGCCAGGCCTCGTCCAAGATCAACAGCGTGGGCGCGCCATCGAAGCGCTCGTCGAAGCGGGCGAACAGATAGCCCAGCACTGCCAGGACGGCCGCCTTGCTGTGCATCAGCTCCTCCATCTCGAAGCACTGGATGGAACCGGTGCCCAGGCGATCCGAGTCCGCGTCGAGCAGCTTGCCGTGGGCGCCACCCAGCACGTAGGGCTGCAGCGCTTGCCGCAGCACATTCGACTGCAGCAGCACCGACAAGCCCGTCATCGTCCGCTGCTCCACTGGGGCGCTCGCCAGGCTGTTGAGTGCCGACCACAGCGCGTCCTTCTCCGGCGGGCCGACGGCCACGCCTTCCTGCACCAAGCGGCCCTCGATCCATTCGGCCGCCCAGGTGCGGTAGCCTTCCTGGTCGATGCGCGCGAGCGGCTGGAAAGCAATCTCACCTTCGATGCCCAAGTCGTAGTGTTCGCCTCCGAGTCCAGAGATCGTGGCCCGCATGGACCGGCCCATGTCGAACACCAGCAACCGCGAACCCGCATACCGCCGGAACTGCATTGCCAGCGTGGCGAGCAGCACCGACTTGCCCATGCCGGTGGGGCCTACCACCAGCGTGTGGCCCACGTCGCCGACGTGCGTGACCAGCCGGAACGGCGTGGCGCCGTCGGTACGAGTGACGATCAGCGGCGGCCCGTCGAAGTGGCTATTCCTCTCCGGCCCCGCCCACACGGCCGACACCGGCATCATGTGCGCCAGGTTCAGCGTGGAGATGATGGGCTGGCGGACGTTGGCGTAGACGTTGCCGGGGATGGACGACATCCAGGCCTCCACAGCGTTCAGGGTCTCCGGGATGGTGACAAAGCCTCGACCCTGGATCGTCCGCTCCACCTGCCGCAGCTTCTCGTTGGCGGTGCTCGCATCTGCATCCAATACCGCCACAGTCCCGGTGACGTGGCCGAAGGCCACCTGATCGCTGCCCAGTTCCTGCAGTGCGGTATCGGCATCCGAAGCCTTGTTGCTGGCATCCGTATCCACCAGTGGGCTCTCCTGCTGGAAGAGGGTTTCCCGCAGCAGCGCCACGATGTTCTTGCGCTTGGCAAACCACTGCCGCCGCAGGCGGATCAGTTCCTTCTCGGCTTCGGACTTGTCCAGGCAGAGAAAGCGCGTGGACCAGCGGTAGGCGAAGCCCAGGCGGTTGAGGTCATCGAGGATGCCGGGCCAGGTCGAAGTCGGGAAACCACGCACCGACAGCACGCGCAGATGCGCATCGCCCAGCATCGGCGCCAGTCCGCCCACCAGCGGCCGGTCGGCCAGCAGCGCATCGAGATGCATCGGTACCTCGGGCACTGCAATGCGTTGGCGCTGCGTGGAGACCGTGGAATGCAGATAGCTCAGGGTCCGGCTGTCATCGAGCCAGTCGATCTCGGGCAACACACCTTCGAGCAGGCCCAGGAAGCGTTCGGACTCGGCGACGAAGGTGTCCAGGCGTTCGCGCCAGTCCACTCCTTCGGCCTTCTGGTTCTCGTACAGCAGCCGGCCCGCGCGGGCGTGCGACTCCTCGGGCGGCAGGTACAGCAGCGTCAGGTGGTACGCGCTCTCGAAGTGGCTCTCGGCTTCCTCGAAGGCTGCGCGACGTTCTTCATCGACCAGCCATGACAGCGGCTCCGGAAACGACGACTGCGGGTAGTCCGCCGCGTCGCGCCGTTCGGCCTCCACGAATAGCGCCCACCCAGAGCCCAGGCGGCGCAGCGCGTTGTTCAGCCGCGCCGACGTGGCGATCAGTTCGCCCTGCGTGGCGCTGTCCAGGTCTGGCCCGCGAAACCGCGCGGTCCGCTGGAACGAGCCGTCCTTGTTGAGCACGACGCCCGGTGCCACCAGTCCGGCCCAGGGCAGCCAGTCGGCCAGGAGCGCTGGGCGCTGGCGGTATTCGGCGAGGTTGAGCATGGCGTCTTCCTCCCCTCACACGTCCAGCAGCGACCGATGCTTGATGTGCCGCGCAAAGACCGCCATGAACTGCACGTCCATGCGTGCACCCCAGACCGCGAGCGCGTGGCCGGCAATCCAGAGCACCAGGCCCGGAATCCACAGTTGCAGGCCGAGGCCCAGGGCAGCCGCCAGCGTGCCGTTGGCAATGGCGACCGTGCGCGGCGCGCCACCCAGCAGGATGGGCTCGGTCAGGGACCGGTGCAGCGGCACCTCGAAGCCAGGAGCGCTCTCCGTAGCGTTGCTGCTGCTCATGCCAGCACCGCCCCGCCCGAGAAGCTGAAAAAGCTCAGGAAGAACGAAGATGCCGCGAAGGCGATCGACAGGCCGAAGACGATCTGGATCAGCTTGCGGAAGCCGCCCGAGGTGTCGCCGAAGGCCAGTGCCAAGCCGGTGGCGATGATCACGATCACCGCCACGATGCGGGCCACCGGGCCCTGGATGGATTCGAGGATCGACTGCAGCGGCGCCTCCCAGGGCATGCTGGAGCCGGCCGCGTGCGCGGGCAGTGCGACAGCCAGCAGCAGCGCTGCAGCGGTCGTGGCGAGCAGAAGCGGCTTTGCGGAAGTACGGCAAGTCGCACGATGGGATGAAGTCACTTCGAATCTCCTGGAGTGGATGACGGTTGGGAAGAAATGGCCGGAAAACACGGCCCGAGGGAGGAATCGAGCTGGTAGCCGTGCGCGTCGTGGCCGATGACACGGGCGATCTCGCGCACACGCCGTGCATGGCCGCGCCCTGCGATGTGGACGATGACGTGCACGGCCTCTGCGATCAGCGCGCGCGGCACCGTGACGCTGATCTCCTGCACGAGCTGTTCGAGGCGCAGCAACGCGCCGGCCGCGGAGTTGGCATGTACCGTTGCGATGCCGCCGGGGTGCCCCGTGCCCCAGGCCTTGAGCATGTCCAGCGCTTCGGCGCCTCGGACTTCACCGACCACGATGCGGTCCGGGCGCAACCGCAGCGTGGCGCGCAGCAAGTCGGCCATCGTGCTCACGCCCGGCTCGGTGCGCATCGCCACGTGGTCGTCGGATCTGCACTGCAGTTCCACCGTGTCTTCGAGGATCAGCACCCGGTCATGGGTGTTCGCGATCTCGTCCAGCAGCGCATTGGCGAGCGTGGTCTTCCCGGTGCTGGTGCCGCCGGCCACGACGATGTTCAGGCGGTCGCGCACGGCCTGCCTGAGGAACACGGTCTGTTCAGTGGTCATGACGCCATCGGCCACATAGTCCGCCAGCGTCATGATGCGAAGCGCCCGCTTGCGGATCGCGAAGGACGGCGCCCGCGTGATGGGCGGCAGCACGCCCATGAAGCGCTCGCCCGTCTCGGGCAGTTCGGCCGACAGCAGAGGCGCGCCGGGATGGACTTCGGCGCGCACGTGGGCGGCCACCAGCCGGATGATGCGTTCGGCCACCGGCGCGGATAGCTTGTGGCCGGTGGGTGCTCGCCCGGCACCCAGCCTGTCCACCCACAGTGAGCCATCCGGGTTCAGCAGCACTTCGACGACTTCCGGGTCATCGAGCGCCGCCGCGATCTCCGGCCCCATGGCCGTGCGCAGCATCCGGATGCGTCGCTGCGCGGACTCTCGCCCATTGGTGTCGGGTAGACCGCCCGGCATGTCGTCGAAGCGTTTCATGGTCTGTCTCCTTCATCGGTGCTGGAGGGATCGCCTCCGGAAGTGGGCTCGGCGGCAGCGGATGGCGGATCGCCCTCCTTGCCGACGAACCCCGTGAAGTCCGGACCGATCTCTTCATGGACCTCCCGGACCAGGCTGCGCCCGCGCTGGATGTGGCGAGCGAGCTGTTCGATGAACTGCGTGTAGCGGACGCGGCCCTGGGCGCGCAGGGCTTCCTGCTGGTGCTCCGGCACCGGAAGCGCCAAGGTCAGGTAGTGGCGAACGAAGAGCGCCACGGTCTCGATGAGCACGCCCTGGTCGCGCTCCAGCCGGTCGAACTGGCGCGAGAGCCGGTCCAGGCGCTTGGCCAGTGCGGCCTCGCGCTGGTCCATTGCATCGGGCGAGAGGAACGAGGCCAACGCCGCCGCGATCACCGAAGACTTCGAGGCGCCGCGGTGCGCGGCAAAATCCTCCAGCCGCTTCGCATGCTCGGGCTCGATGAAGATGTTCAGGCGAGCGCGGGTCATAGCGCGATCCCGTCGTCCGGGTCCATGGCGGCCAATCGAGCGGTACGAACGAGTTGGCGCTCCAATTCGCGCGGCAGCAGCGGCGCGCCGTCGTCATCGCGTTCGTCGTGGAGCACGATCAGGTCGCCGGCCTCGGCCTCGCGCACGGGCTCTTCAGCGATGCCCAGCTCGGGCTTGCGCTGGTGGCCGCCTTCTTCGGCGAAACCGCCCATCGCATCCTCGGCACTCGGGGATGCGGGCACGGGAACCACCAGGCCACTCCAGTCGTTCGCGCGCATGGCGGGCTTGTCGGCATAGGCGCCCGCAGTCAAGACTGGGCCCGGCAACACTCGATGCGTGAAGTTCCGGTCCTGGTAGTACCGCAGCTTCTTCGCCCGGATCGGCGGATGGCCGGACACCATGACCACCGCATCGTCGGGCGGCAACTGCATGACCTCGCCCGGTGTGAGCAATGGCCGCGCCGTCTCCTGCCGCGAGACCATGAGATGGCCCAGCCAAGGCGCCAGCCGGTGCCCTGCGTAGTTGCGCTGCGCACGCAGTTCGGTGGCAGTACCCAACGAATCGGAGATGCGCTTGGCCGTGCGCTCGTCGTTCGTGGCGAACGCGATGCGTACGTGGCAGTTGTCCAGGATCGAATGGTTGGGGCCGTAGGCCTTGTCGATCTGATTGAGAGATTGCGCGATCAGGAAGCCCCGCAGGCCGTAGCCGGCCATGAAGGCCAGGGCCGACTCGAAGAAGTCCAGCCGGCCCAAAGCCGGGAATTCGTCGAGCATCAGCAGCAGCTTGTGGCGGCGCTCGATGCCATCGGAGCCGTCGAGCGATTCGGTCAGGCGGCGGCCGACCTGGTTGAGGATCAGGCGGATCAGCGGTTTCGTCCGGCTGATGTCCGAGGGCGGAACGACCAGGTACAGCGAGACCGGATGCTCGGCAGAGATCAGGTCGGCGATGCGCCAGTCACAGCGCGACGTCACTTCGGCCACGGTGGGATCGCGGTACAGGCCGAGGAAGCTCATGGCCGTGGACAGCACGCCCGAGCGCTCGTTGTCGCTCTTGTTGAGGACTTCACGCGCGGCCGAAGCGACGACAGGATGAACCTCATCCCCAAGGTGCCTCGTGCTCATCATCCGGTGCAGCGTCACCTCGAAGGGACAGGCCGGGTCGGACAGGAAGTTGGCCACGCCGCGCAGCGTCTTGTCCTCGCCGGCGTAGAGCACGTGCAGGATCGCGCCGACCAGCAGCGCATGGCTGGTCTTCTCCCAATGGTTGCGCTTCTCCAGCGCGCCTTCGGGGTCCACCAGGATGTCGGCGATGTTCTGCACGTCGCACACCTCGTGGGCGCCGCGCCGCACTTCGAGCAATGGGTTGTAGGCTGCGCTCTTCGGATCGGTGGGGTTGAACAGCAGGCAGTGGCTGAAGCGGCTGCGCCAGCCGGCAGTGAGGTTCCAGTTCTCCCCCTTGATGTCGTGGATCACGGCGGAGCCGGGCCAGGACAGCAGGGTGGGGACCACCAGGCCCACGCCCTTGCCCGAGCGCGTGGGTGCGAAGGCCATCACGTGTTCCGGCCCTTCGTGACGCAGGTAACGCCCATCCTTCTGCAATGTCCGACCGAGGAAGACGCCGCCACCGCCGGTCAGGCCGGCCTTGTCGATCTCTTCAGGTTCGGCCCAGCGCGCGGAACCGTAGGTCGTGACGCGGCGGGCCATGCGCGAGCGCCAGACAGCCATGCCGATGGCGGCGGCCGTGGCCACCATTCCGCTCGATGCCGCGATGGCGCCGCCGTGCAGAAAGACGTCCGGGGCATAGGCGTCATACCAGTACCACCACTCGAAGAGCTTCCAGGGTTCATAGACAGGAACACCGATCAGATCGAACCAGGCCGATCCCAGGCGCGGCTGGTAACCCAGCGCACGTGCCGCCCACTGCGTGGCACCCCAGACGCCACCCACGGCCACACCGGCCACGACAGCGATCTGGCCGAACAGGATGCCCGTCTGGGTGCTTGCAGCGTTGGCGCCGCTACCGGCACTGGCTTGAGACATGCACGTTCCTTTCGACGCTTCTCCAGCGCACGTTCGTTGGCGCATCGACTGCGCACGCGTGCCCCCGCGGCACGCACCGCATGAGTCTGGAATCGATGCGTCGCGCGACCAACCCAGCAGGGCGTAGCACAGCGCGCGCTGCTCGGAGAATTCGAAAGAAGCGTTCAGGCGCTGCAGCCGCGCTCCTGTGGAGCGAAGTGCCACGTCATGCTCTCGTGATCGTGTCCGCGGGACCCTCCACCGGCGGACTTGTCTCTTGGAATCAAGGATCGCTGCGGGTACAGACCGCGTCCATGGCCGTTCGCGCAACGCCTGCGTTGGACGGCGTGCACTGACTTCCGCTACGCTGGGCCGTCCTTGATGCGCTGCGCCCTGGCATGCGCCACGAAGTGCTCCAGCGTGGCGGGCAGTTCCGCCTTCCTGCGCCTGTAGAGCACGTACGTCGTCAGCTCAGCCGCAGCGTCTCTCAGCGGGATCGACACAACGTCCGGCCGTTTCATCGTGAGCATGTGGCCGGCATCGGCCAGGCCGATCCCACAGCCGCTGCCGATCTTGGTGATGAAGCCGGCCAGTGAGCAGGCGTGGCTGGCGATGATGGGCTTGTGGGTGTGCTGTCGGATCAGCGCATCGATCTGGCGGTGCACACCCGGCTTGTAGTGCGGGTCGCAGACGACCAACGGATGAGAGACGACCTCCGGCATCGTGGCCGACGGCTGGCCGGCCAGGACATGCCCAGAGGGGACCAGCACCACGAGCGGATAGGACCACGCGGCCTCCTGGACGATGGCCTGCTCGGGCTTGACCCCGAAGGAGAAACCCACATCGAGCTCTTCGTGGCGCAGGCCGGCCGCCAGTTCGCTGGCCCGCATCTCGGTGATGTCGAGTTCTGCGGCCGGGTGGGCTGCACGCCACTGCGCCAGCCGCATCGACAGCAGCGGCTGCGCCAGGCCATCGGCGATGCCCACGCGCAGCGGCAGGTGGCCCTCGGCGTAAGCTTCCTGCACCTCGCGAACGACCTCGCGGAAGTTGGCGAGCATGTCGTTGCAACGCGCCTGCAGCCGCAGGCCGGCCGGGGTCAGGCGAACGCCGTGGGATCCCCGCACGAACAGTTTCACCCGCAGGCGGGTTTCCAGTTCGTCGATGGTGCGAGAGAGCGAGGAAATGTCGGTGGGAATCTCCTCGGCCGCACGATGGAAGTTCTGCGTGCTGGCCGCCACTCGGAAATGCTGCAGATGCCGCAGGGTGATGGTCAGACTCATCGTGCGCGGTCCACCGTCAACCAGCGTGGGCTGCGGCCACGAGGACCTCTGCCGGTGCTCGGATACGCCGCGAGGTGACGCTCGTGACCTCTGCCTCCGATTCGACATGGACCGTGAATCCCTGGCCCGCGAAGTCCAGACGTTCACGGCGGGCCGTCGCCAGCAGGCGCTCGCGCAGATCCTCGTCGTCGAGTTCGATGCTGCGTCCGTCGTGGCCCACCAGCCTCAGTGCATGGCAGGAGCGACGCCATGGCCTGGCGCGGTAGTAGACCGTGCGGGTCTGGCTCCATTCGCGCAGCAGCAGTTCCGCCGCTTCCAGTTGGTGGATCACGCGGTAGACCGTGCCGTTGCTTACCCGGAGGCCGCGCAGCAGTAGTTGCCGGTAGACGTCATCCGCGCACAGGCGCCCCGGTGCGGCCGCGTCGATCACCTGCAGCACGCCAATGCGCGCGATGGTCGGGCGCAGCTTGGCTCGCCGCAAACGCTCCATCACACCCGGGAGGTCGTGCTTCTCAAAGAGCGTCATCTCAACGGAACCTCATGCCACCACAAGCGTGTCAGGGCGGGAAGGCGCATGCCGATTCATCCGCCATCTTGTGTCCAGCAAGACCGCTCCTTCTTCATGACGTCTGCCGTTGTTCACTTAGCTGCTTGGTCGGTTGCCAGTTCTGCACGTCCAACTGACGCGCCCACAACTTCGCATAGGTACCCGCTTGTGCCAAGAGGTCTTTGTGCCGCCCTTGTTCGACCAGCAATCCCTCATCCAATACCAGGATGTGGTCGACATGGCGCACGCTCGCCAGTCGGTGGGCGATCATGATGACGGTGCGTCCCCGCGCCAGTTCGCCGATAGCCTGCCGGAGTTCGGCTTCTGCTGATGGATCCACGCTGGCGGTAGCTTCGTCGAGCAGCAGAACGGGAGCGTTCTTGAGCAACGCCCGTGCAATCGATATGCGCTGGCGTTCTCCACCCGACAGGGACGCACCGCCTTCATCAAGCAGTGTGTCGTAGCCCTGCGGCAGTGCGGAGATGAATGCATGTGCCTGTGCGCGCCGAGCTGCTGCGATGATTTCGTCCTGGCTTGCATCCGGCTTGCCGATGCGCAGGTTGTCCAAAACCGAGCCGGAGAACAACAGAACGTCCTGGAACACCATGGAGACGTGGCGGTGCAACGCCTCGGTACCGATCTCACGCAGATCTACTCCCCCGAGCCGAATGACGCCGGCATCCACATCCCAAAGCCGCGCGATCAAGTGCACCAACGTGCTCTTGCCTGCGCCGCTCGGCCCGACCACTGCGGTGAGTGTGTTCGCTGGAATCGTGCACGAGACGCCATCCAGAGCGAATCTGTTGCTGCCTTCGTAGGCGAATTTCACCTGGTCAAACTCGACATCGTGCCCCTGCGGTCGCCGCGGCTGTGTCGGTTCGGGCAACCCGGGCTCGGCCAGGACTGCTTCGACGCGTGCCAACGCGCGGCGGGCAAAACGCAACAGCATCGTCGACAGGCCGACTTCGAAAAGCTGCCGATACACCGGCAACGCCAGCACCATGAACAACAACAGGACCTGGGGCGACAGAGTTCCCCCGATGAGAAGCCAGGCTCCGATGAGCACCAGTGCGACAAAGCCCGCTTCCAGCAGGAAGCCAAAGGCGGCGAGCCAAGGTGCTGGCTTGGACTCCACCGCCAACATGGCGGCATGCTGGTCGTCAAGAATCGCTTCCAGCCGTCTCCAGGCTTCGCCGAAGCGTCCGAAGCCGCGGGCCACGACGATGCCCTGCACGTATTCCAGCAACGCAGACTGCGCCGCGGCGTTGGCGGCGATCAACCGGTCGGCAGGACGGGCGGCGACCCGTTGTGTCCACGCCAGCGCAAGCACAGCCAGCGGCAGAACAGCCAGCACCACCAGCGCAAGCCGCCAATCCACCCACAGAAGGAAGCCCAGCAGGAACACCGGCATGGCCAGCCCAGCGACGAACACGCCCAGAAAATGCGACCAGAGGTTCTCGATCAGTTCCAGGTCCGACGTCAGGCGCGCGCTGAGTTCACCGCCGCGCTGGCGCGTGAACCAGCCCATCGAGAGCCGACGCAGATGGTCTGCGACGCGCAGCCTCGCCTCACCCATCATCGCGTAGGCGCCGGTGAATACAAGCGGCATGCCTCGCTGTCCCGCAAAGATGCGCAACACCAGGAAAGCAAGCATCGCTACGCCGTAGCCGAGCGCCAGCATCGAAGTCACGCGCCCCGCGAACACGTCGCACAGAAGGCCATAGAGCAACGGATACGGCGCCGCCGCAAACAGTCCTTCCAGCGCAGCCCACAACAGGCCGCGCACCAGCCGCGGATCACGGTATCCCGAGAGCCGGAATCCTGCCTGAACCAATTCCCGGATCACGCTTGAACCTCCTGATCGGCGCCCAGGGTCCAGTCGCGGACCTGCTCGTGATCGCGCCACAGCCGCTGGTAAGCTGGGCAGTCGCGCAGCAATGCCTCGTGTCGCCCCAGCCCGACGACGTGGCCTCGTTCCATCACCACGATGCGATGTGCACCCATGACTGTGCGTAAGCGGTGAGCGATCATCAATACGGTTCGCCCACGGCAGAGTTCTGCCAGCGCTTGCTGTATCAAGACCTCGTTCTCGGCATCCACACTCGCGGTTGCTTCGTCCAGGAGCAGGACGGAGGCGTCCTTCAATAGCGCACGGGCGATCGACAGGCGCTGGCGCTCGCCGCCGGAAAGCCGTGCACCGCGCTCGCCGAGGGGCGTGTCGTAGCCCTGCGGCAACGCCAAGATGAAATCATGGGCCTGCGCTGCGCGGGCGGCAGCCTCGATGGCGGCATCGTCTGCCTCGGGCTTTGCGAGGCGCAGGTTGTCGCGGACCGTTCCGTGGAAAAGGAAGACTTCCTGGAACACGATGCCCACACGGGCAAGCAGCGCATCAAGCGGCCAGTCCTGTACCGCCATGCCACCCACACGCACGCTGCCGGACACGGGTTCGTAGAGTCGGGGCACCAGGCGGGCGATCGTGCTCTTGCCCGAGCCGCTGGCGCCTACCAGTGCGGTGAACTGCCCGGCTTCAGCGCGGAAGCTGACGTCTTCCAGCGCAGCACGGTCCCCATAGCGATGGCATACGTCGATGAATTCCAGGTCCAGCATGCCTTGTGGCAGCGGCCCAGGTAGCGGTTCGGCCAGGGCCGGTGCAGCCAATATTTCGCCGATGCGGGCCAGCGCCTCGGCGCGCTGCATGTGCTCCCCCAGCGCGAAGGTCAAGCGCAGCAGTGGCGTCAGCACGGCAGGTGCGACAAGCAGGAACAGCACATAGGTGGGCAGATCCAATCCCCCGCGCGCGTTCAACCAGGCGCCCAGCGGCGCGACGACGATCAGATTGGCCGTCAGTAGAGCGCTGAAAATGACCCATCCGGATGAACTGCTGCGGGCATGCTTGGCGACCCAATCCACCGCGCCATGCACGGTTGTGGCCAGGTCGCTGAACGACTGTGCGTCCAACCCGAACGACTTGACCACGTGGATGCCGCGTACGTACTCGCCGACCTGGTTGGCCAGGCGCTTCTGCAGCATGTTCCATTCGCGCATCCGTTCGCCCGAGCGGCGCACGACCCAAGCCTGTGCTCCTAGCGCCAAGGGCAATGGCAGCAGCGCGGCCAATGCCAGGCGCCAGTCAGCAAAGCACAAGAAGGCCAGGGCCACCAGCGGCACCGCAGCGGATGCCACCGCATCGGGCAGCATGTGGGCCAGGAATCCTTCCAGCGCGCTCACATCATCGTTCAGCGTTCTTCGCAGACTGCCGCTGCCACGTCCGGCGAAGAAGGACAAAGGCACTTCGCCAAGGCGCCGCACCATGGCCAGGCGCAGCCTGTGCTGGACCGCGAAGGCCCCCGTGTGGGCGAACACATGACTGATGGCCATCAGCACCCAGCGCAATGCGATCAACCCAAGCGCCCACCACGCCAATTGCCAGATCCGACCGGGATCCGGCTGTTCGGAGAATGCTTCCACGGCGATCCGGTAGATAAACCAGAACGGCGCCACGCTCAGCACCGCCGACAGGACGGCGCTGGCAATGGCCAGGCCCAACTGCATCGGGGCCATGCGGATCAATGCGGTGAAGCGGAGCCGATGGCCTGAGATGCCAATGGAGGACCCATCGGCTTGTGTTGTGGGCTGGCTCACTCGTCGTCCCTCCGCACGGGCCCTTCCACAACTACGATCGGGCGGCCTCGGACAATCTCCACGCTGCCGTTCACGCCATAGACTCGGGCCAACAACGCGCTGTCGATCACCGAGGAAGGCGGGCCCGCGCTTGCGAGTTCCCCCTCGTGCAGAACCAGGACGAGATCGGCGCAGGTCAAGGCCAGATGGATGTCGTGCAGGGTGATGAGCGTGATGATCTGGCGCTGCCGCGTCTCCCGCCCGACCATGTCGATGACCTGGAACTGGTGATACAGATCCAGTGCGCTTGTCGGTTCATCGAGCATGAGTACCCGGGGTTGACGGACAAGCGCTTGCGCCAGTCCAACCAGTTGGCGCTGCCCGCCCGAAAGACCTTCGACCGCTCGATCGGCAAGCCTGGCGAGATACAGATTTTCCAGCGCAGCCTCGACTGCGCGCACGGTCCCGTCATCTGCCGCTCGTCCCAGTAGCCCCTGCTGAGGGCAACCCGCCATGGCGGCACTCAACACGGCTTCGAACACGCCCAGTCGGGAACGAGCGGGCAGACTCTGCGGGAGGTACGTCATCTGGCGGGTGCGCTCCGACTGCGGCTGCCGCATCAGATTCCGCCCATCCAGAACGATGTCACCCCGGGCCGATTGCAGACCTGCCAACCCGCGCATCAACGTACTCTTGCCTGCGGCGTTCGGCCCGATCAGCGCGGTCACAGTGCCAGGCTGCAGTACCGGCAGGGTGAGCTGCTTCAACACTGGCACAGACCCGTAGCCCATGGACAGATCCCTGATTTCCAGGCCTCGAGAATTTGTGTCCATCACATCCCCGCCTGGCGTGTGCGCAGGACGATCGCCATGAAGAAGGGGATGCCCACTAGGGCAGTCACGATGCCAACGGGAATCAGAACGCCGTCGATCAAGGTCTTGCTTGCGATGGATGCCAGAGACAGCATGAGCGCACCCGCCAAGGCCGATGCAGGCAGCATGAGCCTGTGATCCTCTCCGACGAGCAGACGCGCAATATGCGGGGCCACCAGCCCGATGAACCCGATCACCCCGACAAAGGACACCGAGAGGCCTGCCAGCAAGCTTATGCGCAGCAGCGACAAAACCCGAAGCCGGCCCACATCGACACCGAAGCTGCGCGCACGTTCCTCACCCAGCGTCAACGCCGTCATGGCCCAGCTCTGGCGAAGTGCACTGGGCAACAGCACGGCGAGCACCACTGCCAGTGCCGCGATCTTGTCCCAAGACGATCGCGCCAGGCTGCCAAGCGACCAGAACACCAGTTGCTGCAACGTGTCCTGGCTGGCGACGAACTGCAGCAATGCGACCAGCGCGTTGAAGGTGAACACCAGTGCGATGCCGAACAGCACCAGACTCTCGACGCCGAAGCCTCGCCAGCGCGCCAGCAAGTAGAGCAACGCGACGGACATCAGTGCGAACAGGAAAGCGTTGGCCGAGACGAGATACTGCGCAGGCACTCCCGGAATGCCCCATCCGAGCACGATGGCCAGCGCCGCGCCGAAGGATGCGGCAGCAGAAATGCCAAGTGTGAACGGGCTGGCCAGCGGATTGGCCAGCACCGTTTGCATCTCTGCACCCGCCAGCGCCAGCGCGCCGCCTACCAGCACGGCCATCAAGGCATAGGGGAGGCGCACGTTCCAGACAATGACGGCCTCGGTGCGCGGAACGCTGCCGGGGTCGATCAGAATCGTCCACAGCCGATCCAGGCCCATGCCGGAAGGTCCCGTTGCAACGTCGACCGACACGGACAGGCACAGTGCCAGCAACAGGCCGATGACGACAGCTGCGCGCTGCGTATACCGCTGCCGGTAGCGATGACCGGGCAACGCCAGCGCTGCGGCCGTTGGGTGGCTGCCGGTCATGGCGTGGTGTCCGTGAACAGAACGCCCTGTTCCGGGATCGGCATGAAGCGGCGGTACAGCTCTGCGCGCGTGCGCCGAGGGTCCAGATCGGCGAACAGCTCCGGGTGCAACCATTTGGCAAGTGCCTGCACGGCGATGATGTGCTCCGGCGAGTCATAGAAGATGTGCCAAAGCCCGTGCACCCTGCCGGCCTTCACCGCACCCAGTTCCCGTGTTTCCGGCCGCTGGGCAACGGCCCGCAAGCTGCTTTCGGCATCCTTGGATGACGCTTGGTAGCCCAATGTGACGCCGGCCTGGCCGGCCGCGAAGACACCGGTGGCGACGTAGACATCCGGGTTGCGCGACAGGATGTATTCCAGGTTCAGTTTGCCGATGGGGCCGGGGATGCGGCCGGCGCCGATGTTCTCGCCGCCCGCGATGTCCACCATCTCCCCGAAGTTGCCTTTACCGGGGGATCCACAGCAGTCCTGCAGCCCGGCCAGCATGTCGATGAAGATCGAAGGACGCTTGAACCCTGGTTTCGATGCGGCCCCGTTGACCCTGTCGGTGACGCTCCGCAACTGTTGCTCGTAGAAGGCGATGTACGCCTCGGCCTGCTGACTGCGCCTCAGTACCTCGCCCATGATGCGGAGGCTGGGGACGGTGTTGCGAAGCGGATGATTGCTGAAGTCCACGAAAACCACCGGGACGCCGGCAGCCTGCAGTTGGCGTACAGCCTCGCTGTCCGGCGTAGGGCCATGTCCACCGGACACGGCCATGAAGGCCACGTCGGGCCGCACGGACAAGGCTTTCTCCACGCTGAAGGTCTCCGACGATGTTCCGCCCACCAGCGGTACTTTCTCTGCTTGCGGGAATACTTTGGCGAACGCGGCATAGCCTTGCACGTCCAGGCCACGGAAGTCGCCTTGCCAGCCTACCAAACGGTCGAAGACCTGCTTTCCTTCAAGCAGTGCCAAGGTATAGACCAAGCGCCCTTCGCCCAGAAGAATGCGCTCAACACGATCCGGCACGACGACGCTGCGGCCAGCAACATCCTTGACAGTTCGCGCTTGTGTTGAAGCGCTGAAGACAACCATCACGAGAATGGCGATGCAGGCAAAAGAGCGCGGTGACAACCAGCTCGTAGACGTTTTCATGAGCTCAGACCTTTGGACACGGATGAGATGGAGGAGACGGGATCGACGCAAGACGGGCGGCCCGCTTGCGCCACCACATCACCAGGCCGGAGACATAGAGCACCGGCAGCACCAGCCCGGCGACAACGGCGATCACCTGCCCGGAAACGCCGAGCATCAGCTCGGCATGCAGTGCCGAGGCAGTCGGTTTGAAGCTTCGACCGAGCCCCACTGCATCGAGCCAGGTGAACCAGCCGGGACGGGCAAGCCAGACACCCGTGAGTGTGAGCAGCAGCAAGGGCACGAACAAATACGCTGCAGCCACGTTGTGCAGCTCCATCCAGAAGCGCAGCCCGCGGCTTCGGCGGTGCAGCGTGAGCGCTGCCCGCCACCGACTCCACTGCCAACCACGTGGCCACCACAACCATGCGCCGGTGCACACGGAGATCAGCAACGCCACTCCGCAGGCCGCCAACAGGGGCGCTCCTACGGACGGCGGCAGCAAGAGCGAGCGGTGCAGTGCCACGGCTTTGGCGAGCCACAGGTCGTCGAACACGAAGAAGGCACGCGGATCGGCCGTGTAGGGGTCGACCATCGCGATACCGATACCTTTGCGTCCCTGAACAGGGCCAAAGACCATCGCGTTGTCTGATACAAGAAAGCCTCCGCGCGGCGCTGCAGTCCCCATGACGCGAACGAGTTGTGGATAGGCGGTTTGGGCCGACTGCTTCCAGGCTTCCTGGGAAGCGAAGGGCGTACCGATGAGAGACGGGTTCTGCAACCTCACCGCGGCAGCCCCCACTTCCCACTGAAGCAGGGGCGCGCGCAAGACCAGCACCGATCCGCTCAGGCCCAGTAGAGCCAGTACGAACCCCACCGTCAGCGCGATCCACAGATGGACTTGGCGCCAGATCCGCCGGATGCGGATGTGCGATGGCTCCTTCATCCGTCGAGTGACGGGCTGCGCATCAGAATTTCGCACGGAGCGTCAACTGCGCACTGCGAGGCTCGCCATACACGTTGCCGAAGTTGGCCGGACCGAAGCCGCTGCTGCCCAGGCGGGTGTAGTAGGTCTTGTCGAAGACGTTGCCGATGTTCAGTGCAGCTGACCAGTGCTGGTTGATGCGGTAGCCCACGCGCAGGCTTGCCACGGCATAGCCTGCCTGGCTCACGCGCACCTTCGGAGTTCCGCCCGCGTTGTAGATGGCGCTCTGCACGTTCACGCCTGCGCCCACGTCCCAGGCATTCCAGTCGCCCGGAAGTCGGTAGGAGGTCCACAGGCGCAGCAAGTGCTTGGGTGAAAAGCTGCGGAAAGCTTGCCCTTCGTAAGTTGGATCTTGCTTGTATTTGCTGGTGTTGTAGGTATAGCCTGCGGCGATCTGCCATCCCGGCAAGACCTGGCCGGACACTTCCGCCTCGAAGCCCTGGCTTTGGACCTTGCCGTTGGTTGCGTAGCAGCAACTGTCCACGACTGTCGGCGAAACCTGGACAGCTCGGTTGCTCTCGTCGATGCGGAAAACCGCGAAGGACGTGTTGAGCTTGCCGCCGTAGAACGCCCCTTTGATACCGGCTTCGTAGTTCGCGCCGATCACGGGTGGCAACCCGGCGCCACTTTCGTCCTTGTAGTTGCTCTGCACGCGGAAGATGTCGGCGTAGCTTGCGTACAGCGCCCAGGTGGGGTTCAGGTCATAGACCAATCCCGCGTAGGGCGTGAAGCGTCCGTTTTGCCGGTAGTCGGACGTCACACGGCTCGTCAGAAGATTGGTTGTGGAGGTGTCCCACCAACTGAAACGGCCGCCCAGGATGAGCGTCAGGGGATCTGCGATCTTCAGTCGGGCTGCACCGTAGATGCCGTGCTGCTTGGTGTCCGTCCTGCTGTTGCTCGTCCAGGTCGGGGCGCCTGGGTCAGCGACGGTGCGGGGGTCAAAGCTGAAGACGTTGACCGGCGTTCCACCGAAGCCGTTCAGACGCCCGCCCTCCGAGTTGGCCTGCCGGTCGTACCAGTTTGCACCGACCACCAGTTCATGCCGGCGCCCGAATGCCTGGAATGCCCCGGTGAGCATCGCGTCCAACGCCAACTGCCTGTTGTCGTAGGCATTTGCACCACCCGCCAGCCTTGGACCAGCCAGCGTGCTGCGATCGACAGCGCCAGTCACATAGGCGTATTTGAGGTCACTGGTCTCGTGGTCAGAGACCGCGCTGATCTTCAACTGCCAATCGCTGTTGAACGAATGGGTCACGTCCGCGAAGACCTGCGTGGTCTCGAAGTCCCAATGCGTCCATGGCGTGCTGAGGAAGGTGCTGCGTGGCAAGCCCAGGTCACCGCCGTCCTTGTAGCGTGGCATCCCCATCATCGCAGGACGCCAATCGCGCTTCTGATAGCCGGCACCGAGCGACATGGTGGTGCTGGAAGTCAAGTCCGCCTCGACGATTCCGTAGAGCGATGTTCGTTCGCTGTTCGCATAGTCGACATGCGAATCACGCTTGTCGTAGGCAGCGGCCAGGCGAGCCCGAACCGAGCCCGACTGGTTCAGTGGCGTGCTGTAGTCCACTTCGCCACGCCGGGTATTCCAGGACCCGAAACCCAAGGAGCCCGAGAACTGCTGTTTGCCGAAGGGGCGCTTGCGCACCAGATTGATGACGCCGCCTGGCTGCCCGGCACCATTGAACAGGCCGGCAGCACCTCGCAGCATCTCGACATGATCGAACATGATCATGTCGGGCTGGCCCCAGGACGCGCCACCGGTCTGGATCGGCACACCGTCGTACTGGAAGTAGTCGACCGGATAGCCGCGCGAGTAATAGGAGGGAATGACCGCGGTGCCGGACAAGTCGACGGCCACGCCAGGGGTCTGTGCCATGATCTCGTCCAGCGTGGAGAGGTTCTGGTCTTCGATGCGCTGGCGTGTGATGACGGAGATCGATTGAGGCGTTTCCTTCAGGGTTGCCGGGAGCTTCGAGCCTACTGTGGTGCCTGCGGCGGTGTATGAGTTGGAGAGTTCCGTCGGTGTGTCTTTGGCTGTTTGGCCCGTGACGGTAACCACTGGCAAGGTCGATGAATTTGCCGTCGCCGACGATGAAAGAGTCTGTGCAGAGGCATGCATGGACATCCATGCGACAGCCAAGGCCACCGGCGTTAGCGCTTGGCGTAACGGAGAAAGACGTCGCGCAGCACGCGATTCGGATGAGCGGAACACGAGTGTCCTCCCTTTGAAAATGAATGAGAATTAATCTCAAACAAATGTAAGGACACGTCAGAGAAGGTGCTTCACCCTGCGGCGCTATGGCTTTCGAATTTTGGAATCCTTGGGGGCAATCAGGTGCGATGACATGCGATGCGCTACGCGCCTTTGCGTGCCATCACGACCTCACTCAATGGATCAGTTGACTGGGCGAGAAGCCAAATCGTGAACGAAACAGGGTGGAGAAGTGCGGGATGGCATACCCCACGAAGGAGGCGACTTCGGATACGGAATATGCGCCGGTGGATAGCATCCGATAGGCCTCATGGAGTCGATGCTGCTGGATCGATTCGAAGACGCTCATACCAAACAATTGTCGGTAACCTTGGGCAAGCTTCTTCACGTTAGTTCCTACTTGCCGCGCGAGTTCATGTAGAGAAAGTGGTTGCTGGTAGTGCGACAAGGCCAGTTCCCGCGCGTGCCAGATACGTTCCAGATCGGCCCCGCTCAGTTTGTGTTCCTGCTTTGCTCGTTGCGCTAGCAACGGCTCAGTCGCGGCAACCGCCATCTCCAGTCCTTTGCCGGCGAGATACATGTCTTTCATGACCCCGTTCAACGGACACAGAAGAACCTGACTGGCTATGGCCCTCAACACAGGTGTGAGGGGTTGATGTATGACGACGACGTCCTCGCTGTACAGTCGACCAGCGCCGATTTTTGCAAGCTTTTCGAGGTCCAAACCGCAGCGTTCCGCGCCAAATGGATCAATGCCGATCTTCACGTAGCGTTGGAGGATGTTGGGCTCAAACCTGTCATAGCCTTCGTGCCGACCTGACGCAAGTACCAGGTAGGCACCTGATGCGCTGATGTCAAAGGGTGCGCGGCCATTGACTCCACCGCTCAACCTACAGTTCAGCGTCACGATAACCTGAAGCCCTTCGAAGACGGGCGCCTTTACCTCCAGCACACGCTTGGGCACGATCGACTCCACTGACATCGTCATGTCTGTAGATAACTGCTTTGACCACTTCGTAGACAACATGAGCACCGCCATAATTGCGAATGAATCTCAATTGTATTTGAGGCGGGCTGATACTGAGAGGCCAAGCAAGGCGCCCTTTATTGCCTGATAGTTGGCTCTGCGGTAGCGCGTCAGAGTTCTACGCCTCGCTGCCGGCCCAGGCTCCATGTCACGGACGTACCGCGCACCACGGCGCCGAGTTGCTGTCCCAGGCGCTGTTCGATCACCGGCCGCCAGGGCACCAGGCTGAAACCCATTCCATCGTCGAGCATGGCGAAGCGGCCGCTGGCAAGCTGGATGCTCTGGCGGTAGACGCCGCTGGCTTGCTGGCCATCCTGCAACGGGCGATAGAGTTTCCCAGTCTGGTCCTGCAAGGCTTTGCCCACGCTCGCCAGTTCGCGCTCACGCAGCGTTACCAACAGGCCACGGGCAAGAACGATGCGCTGGCCCCGCTGTTGGGCCAACCCCTGCTCGTGCAGGAACTCCGCGCGCTGCCCCAGGGCCTCGCGCGCCTGCGCGCCGAATCCCTGCGGCGCCAGCATCTGGCCGCCGTCCACCAGTTGCCGGTCCAGCTAGGTCGCACCGATCGTGCGCACCTGCTGCTCGATGGGCAGGTGGGACCGCAGCTCGATCACGAGGCCGGCGCTCTTGCGCGCATCGTGTTGCTGCGCCCTATCCAGCAGGTCGCCGGGGATCGTCCACACGCCTTCCCCCAGTCGCTCCACCACACCGCTGCGGCGCAGGGCTTCGAGGCGACGGACGTGGACATCGACCGTGCCCTGCGGATCGTGCGCGCCGGCCTGTGTGAGTCGGGCCAATCGGCCACCCGTGCTGTAGATGCCCTCCGTGGCGGCGGCCAGGATGTTGCGGTCCACCGCCTTCTCCCGCGCTGGCGGCCGGGCCTCCACGATGGCCCCCATGGGCAGTTCAGCCAGATCGGCGCCGGCGGGCAGTTTGAGGTGATGCGCACGCCCATCGATCCCATCGACCACCAGGTAGCCCCTGTCGTTGAGTTCGTCGGCCAGGCCCTTGCCGACGATGCGACCGATGACGGGTGCAGTGTGGGCGCCGCCCCCGTCGTGCAGCACCAGCTCGCGCTGCTGACCTTTCAGCGCCCGGCGCATGGTGTCCATCGCGTCCTGCCGCTCGCCCAGTGCGCCCAGGGTGACCGCCAGGCCGGGCTGGAGCTTCCAGCGGTGTGCATCCACCCGCTCAGCCAGCCCCAGGCCTTCGAGCCGCTGCAGACGTGCCCGCAGCACGTTCTGGCGTTGCTGATCCTGCTGCCTTCCAGCGAAGTCGATGCCGTCCGAGCCGGCCTCCCGGATCAGCGCCCGGTCCAGGCTGGTCAGGCGCTGCTGGTCCACCTCCCGGAGCAGGCTCTGGCGCATCTCGGCCTCGGTGCGCGGCCCCAACCACTCGGTGGCGATCTCGCTGGCCCGCTGGCGCATGCCGTTGGCCATGTAGTCGGGAGCGATGACCAGATGCTCGCCGTTGGCCGTGTGCCCGTTGATCACGATGTGGGTGTGCGGGTTGTCCGTGTCCCAGTGGTCCACGGCCACCCAGTCCAGCCGGGTCTCCAAGTCGATCTCCATGCGGTGCATGAGCTGGCGGGTGAAACCCTTGAGGTCCTCCAGCTCCAGCCCGTCTTCGGCCGAGACAATGAACCGGAATTGGTGGCGGTCGCCCTTGCCACGTTCCTGGAAGGTCTTGAGGTCGGCGGCGTCTGTTTCGGCCCCGTAGGCCTGCCCCTTGTTCCCGTCACGCGTGACACCGTCGCGCTCGATGTAGCGCAGATGCATCGCCACCGAATGCGGACTGGCGCGCTGGAGCACAACGAAGCGGCTCTTGATGATCACGCGCCGGGCATTCGCGCCCAGCCGCCGGCCCGCCATCGTGGCCGCGACGCGGCCCCTGCCGAAGGTGTTGGCGGGGCGTCCGGCGTTTCCGCCAGAGCGCTTCGTACCGGCCTTGGACACCTCCTTGAGTACCTGCGAAACGAAACGCTGAGGCTGCGGTCCGGTGCGCGACTTCGGCGGAGATGGCCGGACGCGGAACCGGTCGTCGTCACGAGATGCCATGGCGATGCCTTTGGCGCAGCGTGACGCAGCCCAGCGCAAACGGCACGCGGCAGAGGCGGTTCGCATGCGGATTCCGGTGTCCGCGCGGCACGCGCAGTACCCCTCGCGGTGCCGCCGCGAACCCACGTGCAGACTGGCTTCCAAGGGCTCGGCGTGCCGGTCCCTTTATCTGGCCCTGCCTCTTCGCCTCCCGCATCCGCTCCCGGCTCCGAGGAACCGCCAGCCGCGCACGGGGTGCGCAGCGCAGCACGCAAGGCCGCGCGGGTGCAGCAGGTGCTGCACGCTGGCGTCGGATCCTCTGCACGTCGGAATGCGGGCGAAATACCGTGCTGACCGCAGTCCGGCCGTGCTTTCGCGCACGGCGGGCGCGAGCTTGGCGCATGCGTGGACACAGCACCGGTGACAGATTGGGCGCATGCGAGGCGCAGCGACGCTGCGCCGACGGTGGCATGCAAAGGCACTCGTTCACTGCACGCCCCATGTCCACAGCGGCCGCGCGATGCCGAGCACGGTGGATGCACCGATGGGACCGAAGTAGCGGCTGTCGAAGGACGCCGGATGTGTGTCGCTGAGCAGGAACAGCTCGCCATCCTCCAGTGGTCGGCAGTGCGCCCATGCCGGCAGTGCACGATGCGCGCCGTCGCGTTCCCAAACCTTTGCCACGACGATTCCGTCGATGCGCACGACACGATCCCGAACACACACCGCCTGCGGCGCCACCGCGCCGATGCGCTTGAGGATCGGCACGCCTGCGGGCAGATAGCCGCGCTGCGCTGCGAACGCGGCCACCCCGGGGGGCAACCGGGCCAGCACGATGCTGCCCACGTGCCAGAGCGCCTGCGACGCGTTGGCGCCTGACACGGGATCGACCCGATACCAGCCGCGCGCCATGCTGTCGCTCGGGTTGTAGACGATGCGCGCCGGAATCTGCCCCACGGCCGGCACCAGCAATGCGGCAACGGCCAGGACCATGCCGATCACCAGCGCACGTCGACGCCAGCGCATCCCCCTGCGCGGCATCATTGCAGCGCCCCGCGCGCCAGATGCGCTGCGTGCCGCTCGGCCGTGTAGGCCGGCAGTGGCTGGCGTGCGGCCAGCCGGTTGCCGACCGTGCGCCAGTACGCCGGCGCGACCGCGCATGGGTCGATGCTGGAGGCCTCGATGGCATCGACCACCGCGAGCACGGCCTTGACGCCAGCCTCGCCATCGGCGCGCAGCAGGATGCGCGCGCAGGGCAACACGCCAGCAATCCGCTGCAAGTCCGGCTGCGCGTCGTCGGACGGCATCGGCGCTTGCAGCACCATGAGCTGCCACAACGCCGTGCCGAAGTCGTTGCCGAGCCACCTGATGCGGCAGCACACTGCGCCCGGCGCGAACACCGCGACGCGCCGCCAGCGATCCAGCGCGATCTCGCGCGCGGGCCGGCCGAAACGCAGGTAGACGTTCACGCGGTGCTCGACGAAGGCGAGCGAGACGCGCATGTGGCTCGACCGCATCTGCGACGCCGTCTGCGGCCAAGGTCGCGCCAGAGCGGATGCCGGACTCGTACCCGGAGTGCTCATGTCTTGCCCTCCGCGAACTCCCGCTCCAGCAGTTCGCGCAGCATGTCGGCAGCCGTGATGCCGCGCTGGAACGCGATCACCTTGATGCGCCCGCGCAGCGCGGGCGTTACGTCGATGGTGAGACGCGCAGTGAACACCGTTGCTTTCGCCTGGGCGACTGCGCCGTCTTCGCTATGGACCCAGGCCATCGCCGGGTCCGCTGCCGGCCTGCGCCCGATGGGCGCGCGGCGCGGCGTCTTCGATGGCGTCGGTGCAGTCATCCCAACACCTCCCGCACGGCTTGTGCGAACGCCGAGATCTCGCGCGCGGCCGGGGACTGGGGGGCAGCTTCGCTCACCAGCTGGCCAGCGGCCACGCTGTCGGCGAACACGATGCGCTGAGAGATTTCCGCAGGCAGTGCACGGAACGGCTGGTCGGCCAGCGCGGCTCTGGCCTCGCGCCCGATCACGGTGCCGACGACGCGCCGATTGATCACGAAGGCTGCGCGCAATGCGGGCCGGAAGACTTGCGCCTCGGTGATCAGGCCGACCATCTCCTGCGTGGCCCACACGTCGTAGGCGCTGGGCTGCACCGGGATCAGCACCAGGTCGGCGGCGAGCAGCGCGGAGCGCGCCAGGGCCGCCACCCTGGGCGGCCCGTCGATCACCACGAAGTCCGCCTCCAGCGCGATGGCGGGCACTTCCCGGTGCAAGGTATCCCTGGCCAGCCCGAAAACCCCGCAGAGCCGTTCCTGGCCGCTTTGCAGCCGTCTTTGCGACCAGTCCAGGGCCGAACCCTGGGGATCGGCGTCGAGCAGTGTCACGCGGTTGCCCTGCCTCGCCAACTCGCCCGCGAGGTGCGTGGCCAGCGTGGTCTTGCCGGCGCCGCCCTTCTGGTTGAGCAGCGCGATCACCTTGCCCACCAGGCTGCCTTGCGTTCCCGGCCTTCCTGGCAAGCGGTTTTCGCTGCCTTCGATCCGAGCAATGCTGCTTTTTTGAGCGACATCGGCTCGCACGCGCGTCTTATCCATTTATGTATCCCTTTAGATGTTTAGGGAGGCCCGAAACTCTTGCCGGGCGCGGCTTCGCAGCTGATCGGTGCGGGTGATCCACCGATGCTCGTGCGGGCGATCCACCGAGTCCTCAGCGGGTGATCCACCGAACCCGTCCACACGCAATCCACAAGTTCTTCAACAGAAGCTGTGGACAAGTCGCCTGCGGCAGGTCGGTCCACCGGCCTGCTGGAGTCAGGCCGGAAGGCCAGCCACTCGGTGCCGGCGCTCCGGTCGATGGACAGCCGGTAGCCCGGCAGACTCTGGCGTTGCGCCAGTTCACGCACCTGCAGTGCGAAGTCGGAGGGACGCTGCAGGCTTCCGGACTTCAGATGGAGGTGGCGCATCTCGAAGCGCCAACCCGCCGGCTGGCGGCCACCATGTTTGCGCACCAGCCGGTACAACCAGCGCTCGATGCCCCCGGAGAGCTGGAAATACGTCGGGTCGAGCGTCAGCACGAGCGCATCCTCCATCACGCCGGAGAAGAACCAGTCGGCCAGGATCAGCTCGATGCCTTCCGAGCGGCCTTGCAATGGACCATGGGGCCGGACGCATTCCTTCCACTCGTTGATCCACGAGAAGCGGTGCGTGCGCTTGCCGCCGTTCGGGCGCTCGCGCTGGCGCAGCGTGGTGGCGATGGTGGTGGACTGCAGCCGGTCCAGCGCGGCGCGCAGCGCCAGGTAGTCGGCCCGGCCGGTGCCGCGTTGCGTGAAGCGCAGGATTTCGTAGGGCGTCGCCACCATCAGGCGCGAAGGCGCGATGCCTTCCTTCTTTGCCTGCACGATCTGGCTGGCAGCCCAGATCAGCACGTCGGCATCCCAGATCGTCGCGATGCCGTGCTCGGGCACACCTTCGACGGTGAGCGACACGCCGCCGGCCTCGAAGTGGATCGGCACGGTGCGCCGGGACTTCGCCAGGCTGAAGAAAGGGTAGGCCATCAGGTCCTGCGCATCGCGCAGCGCCATGTCCTCGGCCGGCAGCGCGCGGAACAGCTGCAGCTGTTCGCGTTCGCTCGGGCGCCTGGACATGGGTGGATTTCCCAAAATCGAAGCCAGTCGGTCAGCGCACCGAATCCCGAATCACGTAGCCGGGATCCGAGGTCATGCCATAGGTGTTGCTGTCGGCCCAGGCGCGAAGGTCCACGTCTGCGTAGACCACGCGCGCGCCGAATTTCCGGAACCGAGGACCACCGCCCAGCACCCGCAGCTTCTCCAGCGTGCGCGGCGACAGCCGCAGCAGTTCCGCCGCTTCGTTGGTGGTCAGGTATTCAGGTTTTGCGGAGGCCTGCGCCAGGTGCCCTGAGGCGGGTCGCGGCGCAGCCGCTGCCGCCGAATGCGATTGGAAGGAACTGCGAGTCGCCATGAAGGCCTCCATCTCGTTGGATGGGCCGCAAACCGTTTGCGGCCCGATGGAGGCAGTCTCCGGATAACACCGGCACCTGGGCAGGGAGATATTCAGTGCACCTGTTCGTCTCCGGGGGCTCTGGCGTGCCCATGGCGTACCCCGGCCAGGTCCAGGTAACCGTGCTGCATCAAACCCTTGGCCCGTGCGACGAGGTGCCGCACCTGGGCGCGCAGCACGCCGTCGGCGTGCCACTGCGTACGCACGGCCTCTGGGCCGAAGAGCGCGATGGCGATGTCGCGCTGAGAGGCACCGGCCTGCACGGCATCGAGTGCCAGCAGAGCTCGCAAGTGCAGTAGGCCGGCGCGCGAGACGGGTCGAGCCGGCCGCGGCATGGCGTACGGCAGCGCGTGACCATCGACCAGCGCCGCGAGCGCCTGGAACTCGGTGAGTTGGCCGCGCAGCTGCGCGGTCAGCGGCACGGTGCAGACGTAGGCCGACCCGTCATGCAGGCCAGCGTCGAGCAGGACGCGCGGATGGCGCGCACCGACAGACGTGTTCAGGACCAAGTCGCCGGCGCCGTGCAGACGCTTGCAGCCCGGGATGCGCCACAGGTCGAACCGTGGCGCGGCATCGCTTCGCCCGCGCGCCGCGCGCACCTGCATCAGGTCCGCATCGTCACGCAGCCACAGTGGATGCGCATCACGCGCGTCGAGCCACGGATCGTCGGCAACATCGCAAGCCCCAACGGCTCGCCGCGCGGATCCGGCCTTTCAGCCGGCCGCGCCGCCAGGCCTCGCGGTAGCCGGGGTGGCGGCGCAGATACTCCCAGGCGAGCGCTGGGCCGTCCAGCGCCAGCGTGTACAGGTAGGCTGCGCCGGCGCTCCAGGGCGCTGTGGATGCATCGTCATCAAAGGGGATCGTCATGGCGCGTACTCCGTTCGATCGAACGGCCACGCTGCCACGGTTCGGGGCTCAGTGGGTGGCTTTGCAGGCAACGGCCTATTGCATGGAAAGCCACGGCTGCGGCCGATGGCACCGGGGTTGCGAAAGGATCAGTCGGTCACCATGCCGTCCCGCTTTGCGTCGGCGACGTAGGCCGAAAGCGTCTTGCGGGCCCGGTAGCCGGGTTCCACGGTCACCGGCATGCCCTTCGGGCCCTTGATGCCGGCCAGCATGCCGAGGCTGACCAGGCCCAGTTCGGGGAACCCCGTGCCCACGTCGATGAGGCCGTAGGCCAAATCTCCGTCGGCATTGAGCGCCGTCAGCACCCAGGATGCGCCGGCATCCGGGGTGTAGAGCTTGAGCACCGGATAGGGGTCGACGTCCTCGCCGCGGGCGCGCGCGACGCCGTTGGCGAGCATCTGCCGGCGCTGCTCATCGGTCAGGAATGCCATGGCTCCTCCTTCGGGCTGCATCGTCTTTGTACCATACAAGCGGGTGCATAAAAGGTGCAACGCAACGAGATTCGTTGCTGTGCGCTCCAATCAGGATCCAGCCCTTCTGCAAGCATTCGCGGCCGAAATCAAAGCCCGCCGCGCGACATCGGCCCTCAGCCAGGAGGCGCTGGCTTTTGCCTCGGGCGTCACGCGCACCTTCGTCGCCAAACTCGAACTCGGGCAGACCAGCCCGTCGCTCACGACCATTTTCCGTCTGGCCGAAGGCCTGGAGATCGGGCCGGACGAGATGATCCAGTCCACGATGAAGCGCTACAGGAAGGAATTGCGGGCTCGGTCCAGAGCCGAATGACGGCCGCCACTTGAGCGCTATTGTGCTCCCGTGGCGTCTGGATCGCGGCCGGCCGTGGCTCGCTGAACAGCGCAGCCCGGATCAGCCCGGTGACGGCTGGGCAACCACCGGGGAACGCTCCGGCCACAGCGCGACCAGCACCAGCAGCCCCCCGGCCAGCACATAGGGCACGCCCGGCCCCGCCTCGTACAGCAGCGTCCCCGCCAGCGGCCCGAGCACGATGCCCAGGCCCTGGGCCGCGCCGATGGAGCCGGCGGCCGCGCCTTGCTCATGCGCCTGCACCGCGTTCGAGGCCATCGCCGCGAAGGCTGGGAACACCCAGCCCATGCCGGCGGCCGCCACGAAATAGCTCACCACCAGCATCCAGCTCTGCGAGGCCAGGGCCACCGAGCCGAAGCCGAGGGCGCTCACCCAGGCTCCGGCCCGGATGAGCCGCTGCGTGCTCCAGCCCAGCCGCCGCACCGCCAGCTGCGCGGCGACCAGTCCCACGCCCACCATCGTCAGTGCGAGGCCGGCCACCCGCGCCGCAGCGGCGGGCGCCAGATTCAACCGGTCGAGGGCGAAGAAACCCACGGTGATCTGCGCGATGGCAACGCAGAACATCGCCGCGAAGGCCACCGCCATCGACCGCCGCAGCCGGCGGTCCGTGAGGCCCACGCTCGATGCCTGCGCGCCGGCCACCGGCCCGGTGCGCGGCAAGGCCGCCCAGAGCACAGCCAGCGCCGCTGCGGGCAAAACGGCCGTCACATACAGCGGCAGCGACAGACCGAAAGGCGTCAGCCCCGCTGCCAGCGCCGGCCCCAGCACCAGCCCGAGTGCGTTGGCTGCGCCCAGCGAGGCCATTGCGCCAGCACGTTCGCCGGGTGCCAGATGGTCGGCCACCAGCGCCTGGCCGACGGAAGGGATGGCCGCATAGAAGGCACCCACCGCGCCGCGCGTCACGACCAGCCCCACGAAGACCTGCCAGGCGGCGGGCAGCACGCGCAGCGCCACGATGAGCAGCGCGCACATGGCCCAATAGCTGAGCATGAAGCCGCCCACACCGGTGAGCAGCACCGCGCGGCGGCCGCGCCGGTCGCTCGCCGCGCCCCATGCGCGCGAGAGCAGCATCCACAGGATGCCGCCGATGGTGATGACAGCACCGGCCTGCCAGGGCGGCAGTTTCAGGATGCGGGCCATCGGCCCGACCACCGCGACGAAGGCCATCATTGCCATCGTGCAGGCCATGTAGGCGGCCATCAGCGGCCGCAGCGGCAAAGTCTGTGCGTTCATGTGCGAAGCAGGAGGAGGAACAACGGGGGAAGCCTGAACAGCAAGGACACACCTCGTCAGGGCCGGCGCATCGCGCCAGCGAAGGTGTCGGTCAGCAGGCCGACCATGCGGCCGCGACGGTCGGCGGTGCCGCGTACCACCGCCTCGTCGGCCAGGCCGTGCATGGCGTGGAACATCATGATGGCCAGCGAGTGCGGATCGGAGACCTGCCAGGCGCCGGCCTCGGCCCCTTGACGCAGCAGCCCGGCGAGTTGCACGACCACCGGGTTGTCCTTCATGACTTCGCGGTCGCCGGGGCGCACGTCGTGGAACAGCATGTCGTGCAGCATCACCTGGCCCAGCAGGCCGTCCAAGGCCGTCTCGAACCAGGTGCGCAGGCGCGCCTCCCAGTTGCCGGCGCGGTGGCGATCCATGGCCTGGCGCATCCGTTCGCAGAAGGCCGTGATGAAGCGCTCCTGCAGCGCCGACAGCATGGCGTCGCGCGAGCCAAAGTAGACGTAGAAGGTGCCCTTGGCCACCTGAGCGGCGGTGGTGATGTCGTCCACGCTGGTGGCGGCCACGCCCTTTTCCAGGAACAGGCGCTCGGCCGCATCCATCAGGGCCGTGCGCCGTGTCTGCGGCGCACGCACGCGCCGGCGCGGTTCGAGGACGGCGGCAACCGCGGGCGCTGCCGCGCCAGCTTCGCTACGAGAGCGTGTCATCTCAGGCCGGCGCCCGCGCCGTGGCCGCAGCCACCGCAGCTTCGATGCTCGCCGCCACGGCCTGCTCGTCGAACGGCAGGCCGCGCGGCGCGAACACGCTCTCGCGCAGCCAGGCCAGTGCCGATGGCACGTCCTGGAAGGTGCCTGCCGGCACCCCGAAGAGCTTCTCGACGTTCATCTTGCGCATGCGCTCGTAGTCGCTGGCGGGCACGACGTTGGCCATGCCGATGACCTGCTCCCGGATCGCGGCCCCCTTGTCCTGGAGCCAGTGCTTGGCTTTCTGCGCCGACCCGTCAGGATGGATCAGCGACGGCGCATCGGCGAACACGCGCAGCGAGGCGAACGGCTCGCCGCGGCCCAGCCAGTGGCTCCATTCCTGGATGAAGGCGTCCATCTCTTCGAGCGTGGACAGGCCGGAGGCGACGCTGACGACCAGCGGCCAGTGGGAGAGATCGTGACGGATCATGCGCGGCCATTCAAAGTAATTGACTTGCAGTCATTATTGAGCCAAATAATGACCGATGGTCATTGGCATGTCGCCGAAAGGGTTGTCGCCGACCTGAAAATCCAGCCGCCGACGTTTGGGCCGGCGGCGGTGTTCTGCGGCGCCTACGCCACGATCCGTCCGGCCAAACGGGCTTCGCGCGCATAGGCGCTGATCGGCTTATCGGCCCTGAAATACAGGTCGCGCTCTACAGGCAAACCCAGCGGGCCCCGCAGCGCCTGAAGCTCCGTGAGGCTCACCCAGCCCAGTTCCGGGAAGCCCTGTCCGAGGTCGCACAGGCCGCATGCACGGCTCGCGTCCTCCGGGTCCAGTTCCGAGATCAACCAGGTCGCCCCGGCATCCGGCGTGAAGAGCTTGACTACCGGCGGTGGATCGAACGCCGGGTTCTCGATGGACTGCTGTCCGTTGGCCAGCAGTTGTGCGCGTTGTTCGTCAGTGATGAGGAAGTCCATGGTGTGCTCCTTGAGCGGTGTTCGGGCGGGATTGCCCGAGCCTTCAGGGGCACGGCGCAGCGCAGCAGTCAAGGTTCGCAGACGGCCATCCTGCAAAGGTGGCAGCCAGCGTGCGCAGCACGCGCAGACCTTGATGGCGAGACCGCCGTGGCACCCTGGGCTCATCCGCAAACCAGCCCCGCTCCTTCCCCCGCATCGCAAGCGAAGCGCGCAGGCGTCAGCGATCGACGCCCGAATGGGTCGAGACGCGTAGCGGCTCGATGCGCCAGCACGAGAGCGCGGTGCGGCTTCGCCGCAGACGCACGGAATCGCAGAACCTCGGACTCTGTTCTGCACAATCCCGACGAAGAACAAAACCGCTTCTACGTCTTCACGCTGAACAGCAGAAGCACAAACCCTTGGAATCGGCTTTACGACGGCGCGTCGAGTCGACCGCCGCAGTGCAGTGTGGTTCGCACCGTCTCGGCGCCGATGATGGCAAGCATGTCGTCTCGAAACGGCGGAGCGCCCCGCCGAAGCGGGGCACCGAGGGCGGCGCTCAGTCGCCCTTGCTGCGCGACCAGATCAGGCTGTGGCTGCCATCCTCGCCTTCGACCAGGCGGGCGTAGATGGTGGCCGGGAACGACGGGTCGTCCAGTGTGCAGCTGAGGTAGGGCCGGTCGGCGCGGCTGACCTTGCGCCAGGCGGCGCCGATCTCCAGCGAGTTGGAGGCGACGATGCGGTAGTCCGGTGCGTTCTCGCTGGCCTTGTCGCTGGGCACGATCTTGACCTTGACCTTGACATTGAGGGTCAGGGTGCGAACCGTGCCGGTGTAGCTATCGTTCTGTGCGGTGAAAGTGCCGATGTGAGCCATGATTGAAAAGTCCTTCGAGGTTGATTCCAGGTCCGCGCCCATCGCGGCCTTGGCGTGAACCGGACGGCGCGGTGCCGGGCTCGCCGCACCGAAGGCCGCAACGCAGTGAAGGACCGGCAGGACCGGGAGATTTGGCGCCGCGAGGAATGCGCGCAGCGCAGGGGAAATCTCTTGGGCAGGCCGGTTGCGGCGAACCAGCCCGAGGCGCACCGAACGCAGGGAGCGTGCGCTGTGCCCGCGCCAGGATTCACGGCAAATACAAGGCCGTGGGAGTGGCACCTGTCCTCGCAGGACAACACGCTGGCTCAGGCACCGCCACCGCCCAGCAGCGTTCCGGCATGGATTCGGCTGCCGCCAACACCATGCCGGCTGAGCCGACGACAAACGCGAATGCACCGCCGCATCGAGCCCAGGAAGCATTGAGGCCCGCCGGAGAAGAACCTGCGCGGAACCGCCCTCGACACACCACCGCCACTCCGGGCCAGCGCCTGCCTGGATCGACGGTGCCGCGATTCCTCGATGCGCAGCATCGGCTGATCGAAGGTCCTCGCACCGCATCGGCGGGGCGCTGTGCCGGAGTACGCGGGCAGCGCCCGCTGGATCAGCGCATTCCCACGCGCGCGGCACACCTGCCGCGCGCGTCGCGCCGAGGCCTGGGCCAAAACCCAGGCCGATATGTGGCAAAGCCCCGGCCGAAGCCGGGGCAGTGGCTCACGCGGTCGCGTGCGCTTGTTCCTCCTCGTCACGCTCCGTGCCGTCCGCACTGGCATCGGCATCCGGCTCGACCCCGGCCTGCGCGATGGCAGCCACCTCCGGCGTCCTGAACATCACCGGCAGCCAGCCCGATCCCGCTGCCAGCCGCTCGGCTTCTGCGGCGATCTGCGCCTTCTTGAGCTTCGCCAGCCGATTGACCTCCCCCGGCGCGAACACCTGCACCGCCTCCAGCATCTTGGCCTTGGACACATGGTCGAAGTAGCCCGCCGCCGTGGGCGTCCACCAGTCGTGCATGTCCAACCCCACGGCCTGCGCGAACGCTGCCGCAGGCACTTCTGCCTCCTTCGAGGCGATGGCCGAGACGGTGTAGCCCACACACACGGCCAACAGCGACAGCAGTTCGGACTGCGGCATCGCCAGCAGTTCGGCGAACAGCGCATCCGGGTCGCCGGGCAGGCGTGCCGCCCAGGCTTCCCGGACCTCGCGCAAGCCCACCGCAGCCGGGGCCTCGTCCACATCCGGCGCATGGTGCGTCAGCCGGTCCTGCACAAAGGCCGTGATACTGACCGGCGACGGGCCGTAGCCGTCAAGGATCACCCGCTGCGCCAGTTGATGCACCACGGCCACCAGCGCCACCTGAGGATGTCGGGCCACTTCCGCTTGCAGGGCAACCGTGCGATGAGCACTCAGTCGCTTCGCCAGCCGCTCCGAGATACCGGGCGTTGCCGGTTCAGCGCTGACCGCACCGGGATCGCGGCCATCGCTGGCGGCATTCGCGGCCTCCTGCCGCTCCTGCGCCCGCAGGGCCTTGGCCTGTTCCTCGCGCAGCAGCCCGCGATGCACGGCCACCGCGCCCGCCTGGTCCACCGACACCACCGCCCCGGCCACCGGCACCACACCCGGCGCATAGACCATCAGCGTCTGCTCGATGGTGTCGAGTTCGCTGCCGATCCGGTCCAGTTCTTCGTTCAGGGCCTGCGCGCCCTCCTCGGACAGTTCGGCGTCCTCGTCATCGAGCCGATCCTGGATGCGGTTCTGCTCGGCCTCCAGCTTGGCGATGCGCTTGGCCTCGGCCTTGCCGGGCTCCCTGCGGCTTCTCCGCGCCCGCTGGAACTGGTGCAGTTCCGATGCCGTGGCACGCGGTGCCACCTCCACCCAGCCCCAGCCCTCGGCCTGCACCGCCTCGGCCACCGATGCCAGCCGGTCTCGTGCCAGCGCATCCAGCAGACCGGCATCGGTCAGGAACACCCCATCCTGCCCATCGGAGAACAGATCGCGCCGGATGCCGCCGCCCGCAGCCTCGTAGGCCTCCACCCCGACGAAGCGCGCCACCGCATCGCGGCCGGCGTCGATCTCGTCATGCGTCAGGTGGTCGCGCAGCGAGTCCGGGCTGCGCTGCCACTGCGGAGCCTCGAACCATGCAGCCTCCTGGGCCGCATGGTCATCCGTGATCGCCAACGCCATCAACTGCTCGATGGAGGCCTCTCCGGCCTCGCACGCGGCCAGCAGCCGGGGCGAGACGTTGGCGAGCTTGAGCCGCCGCCGTACCACCAGCGGCGTGACACCGAAGTCCGCCGCGATGTCTTCTACCGCGCGCCCCTCGGCCGCCAGTGCCTTCCAGGCCCGCAGTTCCTCGATGGCGCCCATGGCCACGCGCTGCACGTTCTCGGTCAGGCTCACGGTGCGCGCCGATGCGTCCGGCACCAGCAGGCAGGGCACCGGATGGTCCTTGCCCAGCTTGCGGCGCTTGGCCAGCAATTTCAGGGCCGCCAGCCGCCGCTTGCCCGCCACCACCTCGAAATGCTCGCCATCGGACGAAGCGATGGCGGTGAGGTTCTGCAGCAGCCCCACCCGCAGGATGGAAACCGCAAGGGCTGGCACAGCGGTGCCGCCGCTCTTGCGCACATTGCGCGCCGAAGGCCGGAGCTTCGACAGCGCGATCAGGTGCAGTTCGTAGGGTGCCACTTCCGGAACAGTGATGGCTTGAGTTTCGGCCTGGACCGATGCGCTGGCAGCGGCGACAGCCGCCACGGCATTGAGGGCCTGGACTTCGGAATGGGAAACGGTGTTCATGTGAAATCTCCTGTCCCGCTCGGGGACGTGTTGAGAGAAGGAAAAAAGGAAGGAATGGGGGGGATTCACTCGGTGCTCTGCATAGGCGTTCTCCTTGGAAGTTCGGGCTCCGCAGGGGCCGCGAAGCGCTTTCGCGGCCATGAGGGCCGGCTGGGGCCGGCGCGGGTGCGCCGTCAAGGGAGGAAGCGAAGGCGCTGGCGCGGCCCGCAGGCGAAGCCGAGGACACGGGCGCCGCAGCGGCCCTTGACGGGGGAAGCGCCCGCAGAGGCCAGGCAAGCCGACAAGCGAAGCGCCAGCGGCGCGCAGGCGGCAGGCACTGCCGCCGGAGAGAACACGATCGAGGAAGTCGGCGACCTGCGCCGCCAGCCGGATGCACGCGCGCTGCGCGCTGGCCAAGAGAAGACAAAGCAAAGGGCCGGAAGGCCCTTTGCGTCAGATCAGCCCACGTTCGGCAAAACTGAGCACCGTCGCCCCTGCGACGATCAGGTGGTCCAGCACCCGCACGTCCACCAGACCTAAGGCCTGCTTCAGGTTCTGCGTCAGCAGTTCATCGGCCCGGGACGGCTCGGCCGCGCCCGAGGGATGGTTGTGCACCAGCAGGACAGCCGCAGAACCCTTCAGAAGCGCATCCTTGACCACCTCGCGCGGATAGACCGAGGTCTGCGTCACCGTGCCCCGGAACATCTCCACGTAGTCGACGACACGGTGCTGTGCATCCACATGCACAACGGCAAAGACCTCATGCGGCAGCGCTCCCAGCCGTGCCCGCAGGAAGTCCTTGACCACAGCCGGCGAAGACAGCACATCCGTCCCGCGCACGCGTCCAGCCAACACACGCTGCGCCGCCTGCAGCACTTCGTCGGCATCGGCCGGCCGGTACTCGCCCGCCATGTCGCGCACCAGCAGCGAAGAAGACACGGCTGAAACAGCAGCGAAGGAATCGAGGGAAGAGAAGAGATCGTGCGACATGGTCGGCTCCAGTGATCGGGCGGAATTGCCCGAGACCGGAAACCGGCACGCCGCAGCGCAGCGGTCACAGGTTCGAAGACGGCCGGATGGCCGCCAGCGTGCGCAGCACGCGCAGACCTTGATCCGCGAGAACGGTGTGCAAGGATGAAGGGAACCAGCAAGCCAGTCCACCACGCCCCCCCACACACACCTCTGGTCTTCGCGGCAAGCGCAGCGCGCAGGGCCGGCACAGCCGGACCGGAGGCGTCAGGGATCAAAGCCGAATGGCCGGGATACGGCACGAAGCCCGGGGCGCAGCCCGCGAGCCCGGCGGCACGCCGAGACGCTGTATCGAGGCAGCACGACCCGGGCATAGGTCGATGGCCGTGCTGTCAATCCACTGCTGTCAGCTTCGTCTCCCACCGTGGTCTTGGTTTGTGAGATAATTTGTTTAGTCCAATTGCTGTTCGGCATTTTTTTATATAAATCAACAAGTTACTGGTGAAATGGGCGAAATGAAGGAAGAGTATTCGGATTTAGCCCAGATGGCACGTCTGGCGCTGGCGGAGCAGACGGAGGACGTGCGCCTGTTCGCGGCACGGCTGGTCCGGAAGTACCGTGGCACGGCGCCTGATCTGGCGGAGCAGCTTGATCTGTACTTGAAGTCGAGGCCGGCGCGCAGCGTCTCTCCCATGCGCAAGCTCTCTCCGCCGCAGCCGACGGCCCAGGCGCTGCCTGTCGACGACGAATCCCGCCTTTCGCTCCTGAAGGTGTTCAAGGACGAGCCAAAGAAAGAAGCACCGCTGCTGTCTGGTGATGTCGAGGAGGTATTGGGGCAACTCATTGCAGAGCGTCGGCAGAGCGACCGGCTGCGATCCATGGGGCTGACGCCCACTCGATCAGCCATCTTTGTGGGGCCTCCAGGGGTCGGCAAGACGCTCACGGCTCGCTGGCTGGCTACGCAGCTGAAGGTGCCGCTGTACGTGCTCGACCTCACCGCCGTGATGAGTAGCCTGCTGGGCAAGAGTGGCACCAACTTGCGCGCGGCCATCGACTTCGCCAAGCGCGAGCCCTGCGTGCTGCTGCTGGATGAGATCGATGCCATCGCCAAGCGACGCAGCGACGACAGCGACGTGGGCGAACTCAAACGCCTGGTGACGGTGATCCTGCAGGAAGTTGACGAATGGCCGGCCAGTAGCGTGCTACTGGCCGCCACCAATCACCCCGAACTGATCGATCCAGCGCTGTGGCGTCGCTTCGACCTGGTGGTCCAGTTCAAGACGCCTGATGAGCAGGCCGTAAAGGAAGCCATCAAACACTTCCTGGGGCCAGACTACGCTCTCTTTGCCCGTTGGATCGACATCCTGGTGTTTGCATTCGCCGGGCACTCGTTCAGCGACATCGAGCGCGATGTGCAACGTTTCCGGCGCGCTGTGGCCCTGGGCACGACCACCGACGCCGATCTCGTCGAGGACTTCATCAAAGCACGCGCCCTGGCACTCGACAGGCAGGGCCGCATCGACTTGGCAGTGATGCTGGCCAAGCAGACCCGCCTGTCCCAGCACACCGTCTCCGACATCACTGGCGTGAGCCGGGACACGATCCGCAAGTACAGCAACGAGACGCCTGCGGCACGAAAGACCGCGCCACGGAGAAAGGCTGACGCATGAGCCAAACCAATTTCCTGATCGGTCGCGGCGAGCTGCTGACCCATGACATCGTCGGCCCGAGGCGCATGCCTGGCAAGGCCGAGGTCTATACCTTCGCGCAGGCGCGGGAACGAATGCTTCCTCAGTTCCGTAGCGCCGCCAAAGCGCTTGACGAACTGCCTGCCGACGCCTGTCCGGGCGACTTCGCAGTGGCCCGTCTAATGATGAACCCCAGCTTCATCGCTCGTTCCTACTTCCCGACCGGACTGTTGCGCAGCACGGGTTTGGAGCCGATCGGTAGCCGCACCGTCAAAGTCAAGCCGCAGGCCTGGACCCGGAAAGGGCAGCCGCAGGAGACCACAACGACCGAACTGTTCGTTGCTGGCAAGCGCCAGGCTTTTCGCAACCTGTCGCGATGGACGGACTCCATTGAGCCCGAGTCCGACGAGGGCGACGACCTTTCCCACATCGAACAGTTCGGCGCCTTTGCGCCGGCAGAACGGATCGTAAGCCTGGGCGGCCCGAAGGATCGCTTCTTCGAAGTGGGCCTGCATCTGCTGCCGGACGAAGACCCGGGCCTGATCCAGAAGGCTTTCGTGAAGTTCGCCCAGCGGGAAGGCGTGAAGGTCCACAGTGAAGTCGATTTCGTCGCTGGCAATCTTTGGTTCGTGCCAGTCGAGGCCAAGCCGCGCGAGGTCGAAAGACTGGCCAGCTTCGCCTTCGTCCGGGTGATCCGGCCGGTGCCGAAGCTGCGAGGCATCCGCCCGCTGCATCGCAGCGGCGGGCCTTCGGTGGGGTGCAGTCTTCCCACCGAGCAGGCCCTGTCTTCCGAGCCTCGCGTCGCCATCCTGGATGGCGGACTGCCGAAGCACCACCCCATCGGCCCCTGGCTGCGCTCGTACCGCAAGCTCGACGAAAACGCCGACGATGACCCGGACGGCCCAGAGCACGGCCTTGGCGTAACGTCGGCCGTACTGTTTGGCCCGATCCAGCCCAACGGAATGGCCGGCAGGCCTTTCGCCCCGGTGGACCATTTGCGTGTGCTCGATCAGGAATCGGGTGGCGAAGACCCGTTGGAGTTGTATCGCACGCTCGGCCTCATCGAACAGGTCCTGCTGTCGCGGTCCTACGAGTTCATCAACCTGAGTTTGGGACCGGACCTCGAAGTGGAGGATAAGGAAGTCCATGCTTGGACCTCTGTTATCGACGAACTGCTCAGCGACGGCGACACGCTCATGACCGTGGCCGTCGGCAACAATGGAGAACGGGATCGTGAACTCGGCTACAGCCGGGTGCAGGTTCCGTCAGATTGCGTGAATGCGCTCGCAGTCGGCGCGGCCGATGACACCGGCGCGGATTGGGCCCGCGCGCCCTACAGCGCGATCGGACCGGGCCGCAGCCCCGGCGTCGTCAAGCCGGACCTTATGGCCTTCGGCGGCAACCCGGCGTCCAAGTACTTCCACGTCCTGGCGCCGAACGCGAAACCGGTGCTGACGCCACAACTCGGCACCAGCTTCGCGGCGCCGTACCTGCTGCGCAGTGCGGTCGGTATCCGTGCGATCCTGGGCGGGAACCTGACGCCTCTCGCCATCAAGGCCTTGCTGGTCCACGCAGCCGATCCCGGCGAACGTGATCCGATTGAAGTGGGCTGGGGCAAGATCCCCGAAGACACCCTCGACATCATCACTTGCCCGGATGGCGTGGCCCGGGTGGTCTATCAGGGCGAACTCAAACCCAGCAAGTACCTGCGCGCCAGCCTGCCGCTGCCGAAGGAAGCGTTGACCGGCAACGTTCGCCTGAAGGCCACGTTCTGCTATGCGTCGCCTACCGATCCGCAGGATGCCGCTGCCTATACCAAGGCTGGCCTTGAAGTCGTATTCCGCCCCAACGACGAGAAGATCAAGGACGGCAAGAGCAACGCGGACACCAAGGGCTTCTTCGACCTGAAGAAGTTTGCCACCGAGCAGGAACGCCGCTCGGACCAAGGCAAATGGGAAACCGTGCTGCATGGGGCCAAGACCTTCCGCGGTTCCAGCCTCAAGAACCCCGTATTCGACATCCACTACAACGCCCGCGACGGCGGGGGCCGGGCCACCGGTGCCGAGAAGATCCGTTACGCGCTGATCCTGTCGGTTGAGGCCCCAAAGCACGCCGATCTCTACAACGACATCCTGCGCGCCTATGCCAAGACGCTGGTGCCGATTCAGCCGCAAGTGTCCTTGCCGATTCGGCTCAGGTAATGGGTCAGTTGACGCGGAGCGATATTAGAGCGCTAGAGTTTCGAGCGATGCATAGTATC
>NZ_JAELTO010000328.1 GCF_016428875.1 Xylophilus sp. ASV27 | reverse complement strand
CGGCAACGCTCGCGGTGTCGAAGGACGAGCCCATCGCAGCCAGGAGGCGCAGGATTTCAGGCGCCGGGTTGGCCTTCACCGCGTCGTAGATCCTGGAATCGGGAAGCGCCTTTTCGAAGGCGCGGTAGTTGTCGCGCACGACGTCGAGGTCGACGACCAGGCAGGGGCCGCTGGGACGTCGGGTGGCGAGGAAGTCGAGGATGCGCTGGGTGGCCATCGGTCTCTCCAGGCGCGCTTTCGCGCGGGCAAGCTCGTGCCGCGGGCCGTTGGCCACGCGTTCGCACGCGGTCAAACAAAGTGCGGGACGCTTCTTTCCCGGACCCGGCCGGTGGAGACACCGGACCCGTGAATTGCCGTCTCGCGGCGATGGACTTTGGCC
>NZ_JAELTO010000327.1 GCF_016428875.1 Xylophilus sp. ASV27 | reverse complement strand
ATCGTGGGCTCGGAGATGTGTATAAGAGACAGGATCAGGACGGCCTGCAGTGGGTGAGCGCCACGCCCAAGAGCCGCGACGGCCAGTTGCAGCGCGTGCGCGTGGGCTTCAAGAACGATCAGCTCGCCGCGCTCGACATCCTGGACAGCTTAGGCCAGCGCTCGGTGCTGAGCTTTCGCAACCTGCAATCCAACCCCGCGCTGCCGGCCAGCACCTTCGATTTCAAGCCGCCTGCGGGCGCGGATGTGATCCTGTCTCTTATACACATCTGACGCTGCCGACGAAGAGAACCTAGTGTAGGGCTGGGTGGTGGGGGGGGCATGGAAAAAGGGGGGGGGGGGGGGGGGGGGGGGGGGGGGGGGGGGGGGGGGGGGGGGGG
>NZ_JAELTO010000326.1 GCF_016428875.1 Xylophilus sp. ASV27 | reverse complement strand
CCCCCCCCCCCCCCCCCCCCCCCCCCCCCCCCCCCCCCCCCCCCCCACCCCCCCCCCCTTTCAAGCATCACCGCGCACACGATATGTCCTTGTCGGTCTCTTGGGCTCGGAGATGTGTATAAGCAACAGCCCGATCGCTGCGTCTGGGGCAGCGACTGGCCGCACCCGGTGTCGGTCAAGCAGCCGCCCAATGAAGGCGCGCTGCGCGTGCAGACCCGCGTGAACGGCGAGGCGCGGCAGGACGGCAACACCTGTCTCTTATACACATCTGACGCTGCCGACGAAGAGAACCTAGTGTAGAGCTCGGGGGGGGGCGTATGAGGAGAAGGGGGGGGGGGGGGGGGGGGGGGGGGGGGGGGGGGGGGGGGGGGGGGGGGGGG
>NZ_JAELTO010000325.1 GCF_016428875.1 Xylophilus sp. ASV27 | reverse complement strand
CCCCCCCCCCCCCCCCCCCCCCCCCCCCCCCCCCCCCCCCCCCCCCCCCCCCCCCCCCCTTTCAAGCAGAACACGGCATCCGAGAGTTCCTGTACGGTCTCGTGGGCTCGGAGATGTGTATAAGAGACAGGGGTTGAAACATTTCGCGCACGCCGATGATGTTGATCACGCCCAGGGTCGCGCCCTGCGTGGGCGCGTGGGTTGAAACGACATCGACCAGCAGATCCTGCGTGCGCAAGGCAGTCGCGCCCCTGTCTCTTATACACATCTGACGCTGCCGACGAAGAGAACCTAGTGTAGAGCTCGGGGGGGGGCGGGGCGGTGGGAGGGGGGGGGGGGGGGGGGGGGGGGGGGGGGGGGGGGGGGGGGGGGGGGGGGGGG
>NZ_JAELTO010000324.1 GCF_016428875.1 Xylophilus sp. ASV27 | reverse complement strand
CCCCCCCCCCCCCCCCCCCCCCCCCCCCCCCCCCCCCCCCCCCCCCCCCCCCCCCCCGCCTGTTCAAGCCGAAGACGGCATACGCGATTTCCTGTACGGTCTCGTGGGCTCGGAGATGTGTATAAGAGACAGATGGGCTGGTGAACTGCATGTTCGCGCTGGCCGACGCCTGCCGCCAACTGGAGATAACGCCGAGCACGCTTCTGTCGCAGGTGGATTCGGTGCGCTACGCTACCACGCTGGGCACCCTGCTGTCTCTTATACACATCTGACGCTGCCGACGAAGAGAACCTAGTGTAGATCTAGGTGGTCGCGGGATCAGTGAAAAAGGGGGGGGGGGGGGGGGGGGGGGGGGGGGGGGGGGGGGGGGGGGGGGGGGGGGG
>NZ_JAELTO010000323.1 GCF_016428875.1 Xylophilus sp. ASV27 | reverse complement strand
CCCCCCCCCCCCCCCCCCCCCCCCCCCCCCCCCCCCCCCCCCCCCCCTTCCAACCCCCCGCCCCCCCCCCCGCCCTACACTAGGTTCTCCTTCGTCGGCAGCGTCAGATGTGTATAAGAGACACCCGATCATCAGCCGTGTGAACTCGGCCACGCTCAGGTCGTTGAGCACCTTGACGTTCTGGAACACCTGGCCGGCGGTCGGGCCGGCGGCCGGCGCGGGCGGCGAGTCCGCCGGCAGCACGTTCTGCGCCTGTCTCTTATACACATCTGACGCTGCCGACGAAGAGAACCTAGTGTAGATGTCGGGGGGGGGCGGGGCGGGGGGGGGGGGGGGGGGGGGGGGGGGGGGGGGGGGGGGGGGGGGGGGGGGGGGGGGGGGGGG
>NZ_JAELTO010000322.1 GCF_016428875.1 Xylophilus sp. ASV27 | reverse complement strand
CCCCCCCCCCCCCCCCCCCCCCCCCCCCCCCCCCCCCCCCCCCCCCACCACCCTTATTTTAATGATACGGCTACCACCGAGATATACACTAGGTTCTCTTCGTCGGCAGCGTCAGATGTGTATAAGAGACAGACCACGATCTGCGTGGCGATGCCCGCATGGTCGGTGCCCGGCACCCACAGCGTGTTGGCGCCCTTCATGCGGTGGTAGCGCGTGAGGCTGTCCATCACCGTGTGGTTGAAGGCATGGCCCATGTACAGCGTACCTGTCTCTTATACACATCTCCGAGCCCACGAGACCGTACAGGAAATCGCGTATGCCGTCTTCTGCTTGAAAAGGTGGGGGGGGGGGGGGGGGGGGGGGGGGGGGGGGGGGGGGGGGGG
>NZ_JAELTO010000321.1 GCF_016428875.1 Xylophilus sp. ASV27 | reverse complement strand
CCCCCCCCCCCCCCCCCCCCCCCCCCCCCCCCCCCCCCCCCCCCCCCCCCCCCCCCTCTTACCCCCCCCCCCCCCCCCCCCACCTACACTAGGTTCTCTTCGTCGGCAGCGTCAGATGTGTCCCCCCCCCCCCCCCCCGCTGGTTCTGCCGCAGCAGTTCGGTCGCCTTGCCCAGCGCCGCGGTGTAGGCAACCCGTGCCGAGTGGATGGCCGCGACCAGCGGCCGCTCCTCCGGGGCACCGGCCAGGCGCTCTAGCGACTGCACCGCGGCATCCCTGTCTCTTATACACATCTCCGAGCCCACGAGACCGTACAGGAAATCGCGTATGCCGTCTTCTGCTTGAAAAAGGGGGGGGGGGGGGGGGGGGGGGGGGGGGGGGGGG
>NZ_JAELTO010000033.1 GCF_016428875.1 Xylophilus sp. ASV27 | reverse complement strand
AGATGTGTATAAGAGACAGCGCCAGCGCCCGCGCCCGCCTCCCTCGCCACCACGCCGCTCGCCTACCGCAAGGACGGCGCCGCGCACCTCTACGCGCTCAACGCCGAGCGCATCTACAAGGGCCGGCTGCCGCCCATGCTCTATGCGGTCGGCACCCTGCAGGTCTTCCTCGACGCCCGCGGCCGCGTCACGCGCCTGGACTGGATGCGCGCCCCGCGCCACGCGCCCGAGGTGGTGGCCGAGATCGAGCGCACCGTGCGCCAGGCATCGCCCTTTCCGGTGCCGCTGCGCCTGGGCAAGGTGGTCTATACCGACACCTGGCTGTGGGACAAGAGCGGGAGATTCCAGCTCCACACCCTGACCGAGGGCCAGGACTAGCTGCCTCTGTAGGTCGAATAGCTCCACGGGCTGACCAGAAGCGGCACATGGTAGTGCTGCCGCGTGTCGGCCACGCCGAAGTCGAGCCTGACCTGGCCCAGGAAATTGGGCTGCGGCAGGGCCACGCCGCGCGCGGCGAAGTAGCCCGCCACGTCGAATTCCAGCCGGTAGGTGCCGGCGCGCAGTTCGCCGTCGCCGTAGAGCGGGCCGTCGGTGCGGCCGTCCTGGTTGAGCGTCAGGCGCTTGACCAGCGTGGCGCTGTCGCCCGCGGTGGTGTAGAGCGCAACCGCCATGCCGGCCGCGGGGCAGCCGTGCATGGTGTCGAGTACGTGGGTGCTGAGGCCCATGGCGGTTCCTTGGAAAAGGGTGGAAAGCGCCGCAGCGCAATTTGGTGAACCAAAAGTGTATACACTTTCTGTGGCAAGCACTATCATTTCGCCATGGAGACATCTTCCACCAACAGCATCGTCGAGGCCCTGACGCGCGCCATCGTCGAGCACCGGCTGCACCCGGGCACCAAGCTGGCGGAGCAGAAGCTGGCCGACCACTTCGGCGTCTCGCGCACTCTCGTGCGGCAGGCGCTGTTCCAGTTGTCGCAGAACCGGCTGGTCACGCTGGAGCCCGCGCGCGGCGCCTTCGTGGCCGCGCCCTCGGCCGACGAGGCGCGCCAGGTGTTCGCCGTGCGCCGCATGATCGAGTCGGGCATGGCGCGCGAGTTCGCGCGCAGCGCCACGCCCGCGCGGCTCAAGGCGCTGCGCGCCCACGTGGCGCTGGAGAAGGCCGCGGTGGAGCGCGAGGACGTCTCTGGCCGCACCGAGCTGCTGGGCGACTTCCACGTGCGCATGGCCGAGCTGATGGGCAACCAGGTGCTGGCCCAGTTGCTGGGCGACCTGATCTCGCGCTGCGCACTGATCACGCTGATGTACCAGTCCTCCAGCGCCGCCGCGCACTCCTATGCCGAGCATGCCGAGATCGTCAAGGCGCTGGCCGCGCGCGACGAGGAGCGCGCGGTGCAGCTCATGGACGAGCACCTGCGGCACGTGGAGCAAAGCCTGGTGTTCGACCGCAAGCTCCCCAGCAACGACCTGGCAAAGGCACTGGCCTGACCCCCCGGGCACTTTCAAGATGACCGTTTACGACACCACCCTTCCCTACCCGCGCGACCTGGTGGGCTACGGCCGCAACCCGCCGCAGGCGCAGTGGCCCGGCCGGGCGCGCATCGCGGTGCAGTTCGTCCTCAACTACGAGGAAGGCGGCGAGAACGCCACGCTGCATGGCGACGCGGGTTCCGAGCAGTTCCTGTCGGAGATGTTCAACCCGGCCAGCTACCCGGAGCGGCACCTGAGCATGGAGGGCATCTACGAGTACGGCTCGCGCGTGGGCGTCTGGCGCATCCTGCGCGAGTTCGAGAAGCGCGGCCTGCCGCTGACCGTGTTCGGCGTGGGCATGGCGCTGCAGCGGCACCCCGAGCTGACGCAGGCCTTCGTCGAACTGGGCCACGAGATCGCCTGCCACGGCTGGCGCTGGATCCACTACCAGGGCGTGGACGAGGCCACCGAGCGCGAGCACCTGCGGCTGGGCCTGGACACGATCGAGCAGATGACCGGCACCCGCCCGCTCGGCTGGTACACCGGCCGCGACAGCCCGCGCACCCGCCGCCTGGTGGCCGACGAGGGCAGCACGCTCTACGACAGCGACTACTACGGCGACGATCTGCCCTTCTGGATGAAGGTGCAGAAGAGCGACGGCACCACCGTGCCGCGCCTGGTCGTGCCCTACACGCTGGACACCAACGACATGCGCTTTTCGCTGCCGCAGGGCTTCAGCCAGGGCGAGGATTTCTTCACCTACCTGCGCGACAGCTTCGACGCGCTCTATGCCGAAGGCGCCGAGTCGCCCAAGATGCTGAGCGTGGGCATGCACTGCCGCCTGCTCGGCCGCCCCGGGCGCATCGTGGCGCTGCAGAAGTTCCTCGACCACATCGCGCGGCATGAGCGCGTGTGGGTGTGCCGCCGCATCGACATCGCGCGGCACTGGCAGGCCGCCCACCCCTATAGCGAAAGCGTCCGACCATGACCCTGACCCTGGACCAACTCAACGCCGCCACGCCGGCCGAGGCGGCGCGCCTGCTCGACGGCCTCTACGAGCACTCGCCCTGGATCGTCGAGCAGACGGTGGCCTCCGCCGCGCCCTTTGCCTCGCTCGCGCACCTCAAGCATGCGCTGGCGCGCACCGTGGCCGCCGCGCCGGCCGAGGCGCAACTGGGCCTGATCCGCGCCCACCCGGAGCTGGCCGGCAAGGCCATGGTGGCGCGGACGCTCACGGCGGAGTCGGCGCACGAGCAGAGCAAGGCCGGCCTCACCCACTGCACGCCGGAGGAGTTCGCGCGCATCCAGCAGCTCAACGCCGACTACAACGCGCGCTTCGGCTTCCCCTTCATCCTGGCGGTGCGCGGGCCGCGCGGCACCGGCCTGGGCAAGCAGCAGATCATCGAGACCTTCGCGCGCCGGCTGCAGAACCACCCGGACTTCGAGCGCGCCGAGGCGCTGCGCAACATCCACCGCATCGCCGAGATCCGCCTGGGCGACAAGTTCGGCGTGGCGCCGCTGCTCGGCGACCGGGTGTGGGACTGGCATGAGTCGCTGGCGCAGTACAGCGACCCCGGCTTTGCCGAGCAGGGCCAGCTCACCGTCACCTACCTGACCGCGGCGCACCAGGCCTGCGCCCGGCACATCGCGCAGCAGATGCGCGACTGCGGCTTCGACGAGGTCGGCATCGACGCGGTCGGCAACGTGGTCGGCCGCTACCACGGCAGCGACCTGTCCGCCCGCGCGCTGCTCACCGGCTCGCACTACGACACGGTGCGCAACGGCGGCAGGTACGACGGCCGGCTCGGCATCTACGTGCCCATGGCCTGCGTGCAGGAGCTGCACCGGCAAGGCCGGCGCCTGCCCTTCGCCATCGAAGTGGTCGGCTTCGCGGAAGAAGAAGGCCAGCGCTACAAGGCCACCTTCCTCGGCTCGGGCGCGCTCATCGGCGACTTCAAGCCGGCATGGCTGGACCAGTTGGACGCCGAGGGCATCAGCATGCGCGACGCCATGCGGGCCGCGGGCCTGCCCGCCACGCTGGAGGCGATCGCCGCACTGCGGCGCGACCCGGCGCGCTACCTGGGCTTCGTGGAAGTGCACATCGAGCAGGGCCCGGTGCTCAACGAGCTGGACCTGCCGCTGGGCATCGTCACCTCGATCAATGGCAGCGTGCGCTACGTGTGCGAGGTGATCGGCACCGCCAGCCACGCCGGCACCACGCCCATGGCGCGGCGCCGCGACGCCGCCGCCGCCGTGGCCGAGCTGGCGCTGTACCTGGAGCAGCGCGCCGCGCGCGACGGCGACTCGGTCGGCACCATCGGCATCCTGCAGGTGCCCAACGGCTCGATCAACGTGGTGCCCGGGCGCTGCCGCTTCACGCTGGACATGCGCGCCCCGAACGACCCGCAGCGCGATGCGCTGGAGGCCGACGTGCGCGCGGCCCTGGCCGAGATCTGCGCGCGCCGCGGCGTGCACCACACGCTGGAGCAGACCGAGCGCGCCGCCGCCGCGCCCAGCGCGCCGGCCTGGCAGCAGCGCTGGGAGCAGGCCGTGGCCGCGCTCGGCCTGCCGCTCTACCGCATGCCCAGCGGCGCCGGCCACGACGCGATGAAGCTGCACCAGCGCATGCCGCAGGCCATGCTGTTCGTGCGCGGCGAGAACTCCGGCATCAGCCACAACCCGCTGGAGAGCAGCACCAGCGCCGACATGGACCTGGCCGTCCATGCCTTCCAGAACCTGCTGGCCCAACTGGCCGCCGACACCCCGACCTGACCCCATGACCACCACCGCCGCCGCCACCACCACCGACTACGAGCGCCTGGACGCCTGGATCGACGCCCACTTCGACGAGGAAGTGCGCTTTCTGCAGGAACTGGTGCGCGTGCCCACCGACACACCGCCGGGCAACAACGCGCCGCATGCCGAGCGCACCGCCGCGCTGCTGCAGGGCTTTGGCTTCGAGGCCGAGCGGCATCCGGTGCCCGAAGCCGAGGTGCGCGCCTACGGCATGGAGTCGATCACCAACCTGATCGTGCGCCGCCGCTACGGCGAGGGCCGCACCGTGGCCCTGAACGCCCACGGCGACGTGGTGCCGCCCGGCGAAGGCTGGACGCGCGACCCCTACGGCGCGCAGATCGAGGACGGCCGCCTCTACGGTCGCGCCGCCGCCGTCAGCAAGAGCGACTTCGCGAGCTTCACCTTTGCCGTGCGCGCGCTCGAATCCCTGGGCGCGCCGCTCAAGGGCGGCGTCGAGCTGCACTTCACCTACGACGAGGAATTCGGCGGCGAGCTGGGCCCGGGCTGGCTGCTGCGGCAGGGCCTGACGAAGCCCGACCTGCTGATCGCCGCCGGCTTCTCCTACGAGGTGGTGACCGCGCACAACGGCTGCCTGCAGATGGAGGTGACGGTGCACGGCAAGATGGCCCATGCCGCCATCCCCGACAGCGGCGTCGATGCGCTGCAGGGCGCGGTCGCGATCCTGAATGCGCTGTATGCCCAGAACACGCTCTACAAGCAGGTGATGTCGCAGGTCGCCGGCATCCGCCACCCCTACCTGAACGTGGGCCGCATCGAAGGCGGCACCAACACCAACGTGGTGCCCGGCAAGGTCGTGTTCAAGCTCGACCGCCGCATGATCCCCGAGGAGAACCCGGCCGAGGTCGAGGCCACGATCCGCCAGGTGATCGCCGATGCGGCGGCCGGCGTGCCCGGCATCGGCGTGGACATCCGCCGCATGCTGCTGGCCCGCTCGATGCGTCCGCTGCCGGGCAACCGGCCGCTGGTGGAGGCGATCCAGAAGCACGGCGCGGCGCTCTTCGGCCAGCCGATCCCGGCCATGGGCACGCCGCTCTACACCGACGTGCGCCTGTACGGCGAGGCCGGCGTGCCCGGCGTGATCTACGGCGCCGGCCCGCGCAGCGTGCTGGAGTCGCACGCCAAGCGCGCCGACGAGCGCCTGCTGCTCGAAGACCTGCGCCGCGCCACCAAGGTCGTCGCCCGCACGCTGCGCGATCTGCTGGCATGACGCGGCGCTGAGCATGGCGCCCGCCCCGCCCGCCTGGGCCATCCCCGAGGACGAGATCGAGGTCACGGCGATACGGGCCCAGGGCGCGGGCGGGCAGAACGTCAACAAGGTCTCCAGCGCCATCCACCTGCGCTTCGACGTGGCCGCCTCGTCCATGCCGGACGAGCTGAAGCAGCGCCTGCGCGCCCTGCCCGACCGGCGCATCACCGCCGCCGGCGTGGTCGTCATCAAGGCGCAGCGCCACCGCACGCAGGAACTCAACCGCGCCGACGCCCTGGAGCGTTTGCAGGCGCTGGTCGACCAGGCCGCGCAGGTGCAGACCGCGCGCAAGCCCACCAAGCCCACGCGCGCCTCGGTGCGCCGCCGCGTGGAAGCCAAGGCGCGCAGGTCGGAAACCAAGGCGTTGCGCGGCCGTCCCGACGGCGAATAGGGCATTTTTCAGGCAAAAAGCGCCCGAAGCCCAGGTAATACCTGGGCTTTTAGCTATATATTTAATAGCACCCTGGCGCCACTCCTGGCACGAAAGCTGCATGGTTTCTACTGAGAGTAGAAGCGTTCACCGTGCGCCCGCGCAGCCCGCCCCTGTCTGGTGCCACTGCACAGGGCCACGGCCGGAAATTGCTCTTGAAGTACGCACAGCCGCGGTGCTTCGAGAGGTGGCGCACGCCGTCTGGCCGCAAGGGCTGGGGCGGGTCACTGCTTCCGATGCCGCCGCGAGTGCGTGCCCACCACGACACCGCCTTTGGAGCGCCCCGCCATGCACCGCCGTTCTCTCCTCCGCGCCGCCGGCGCCAGCAGCCTCATTGCCGCCACGCCCTTCGTGCGCGCGCAGGGCGCGCTGCAGAAGTTCAAGTTCAACCTGGGCTGGAAGGTCGAGGCCACGGCCGCCGGCTTCCTGCTCGCGCAGCAGCGCGGCTACTACAAGGACGCGGGCCTGGACGTGGCCATCGACACCGGCAACGGCTCGGCCGCGGCCATCAGCCTGGTGGGCAGCGGCGCCTACGACTGCGCCTCGGCCGACCTGGCGACCATGATCGAATTCAACGTCAACAACCCCGGCGCCCGGCTGGCGGCGGTCGCGATCCAGTACGACCTGAACCCCAACGCCATCCTGGTGCGCAAGGACGGCCCGATCAGGACCCCCGCCGACCTGGCCGGCAAGACCATCCTGGGCCAGCCCTTCAACGCCTCGCGCAAGCTGTTTCCGGCCTTCGCCAGGGCGCAGGGCTTCGACCCCGCGGGCGTGAAGTGGGAGAATGTGTCGCCCGACATCGGCGACACGCGCTTCGTCAAGGGCGACTTCGACGCCTCGGCCTACTTCTACTTCACCGGCCTGCTCAACCTCAAGCTCCGCGGCATGGGGCTGGAGCAGATCACCATCTTCCGCTTCTCCGACTACGGCGTGAAGTCCTACGGCAACGGCCTGGTGGCCAACGGCAGGAGCATGGAGCAGCAGGAGGCCATGCGGGCCTTCGTCAAGGCCAGCACGCGCGGCTGGATCGAGGCGATTGCCGACCCGCGCGCCGGCGCCGCGGCCGTCAAGGCGCGCGAGCCGCTGGCCAACGAGGAGATCGAGCACGAGCGCCTCAAGCTGGTGGTGGAGGGCAGCATGAAGACGCCCGATACCCGCGCCCACGGCTGGGGCGCGGCCACGCCCGCGCGGCTGCAGGCCACCATCGACGAGACCGTGGCCGCCTTCGGCCTCAAGGGCACGCTGGCGGTGGCCGACATGTGGACCGACCGCTTCCTGCCGTCCGCCGCCGAGCGCAGGCTCAAGGCATGAACGGGGCGCACATGGTCATTCCCGTCATCGACCTGCACGATGCGCTGGCGCCCGGCGGCCCGCGCAGCGCCGAAGTGGCGGCGCAACTGCGCGCGGCGGCCATGGCCTCGGGCTTCTTCTACGTGCGCCGGCACGGCGTGCCGGCCGCGCTGGTGCAGCGCCAGTTCGGCCTCGCGCAGCAACTGCTCGACCTGCCGCTTTCCACCCGCCAGGCGCTGGACATGCGGCATTCGCCCACCATGCGCGGCTTCGAGAACCTCGGCGCGCAGACGCTGGACGCCGCCGCCCGCCCGGACCTGAAGGAGAGCTTCTACTGCGGCATGGCCTACCCGGACAGCCACCCCTACGTGCGGGCCGGCTACCAGACCTACGGCGGCAACCAGTGGCCGGCCGAGCTGCCCGATGCGCCCGCCGCCTGCGAGGCCTACATCCAGGCCATGCTGGCCCTGTCGCGCCGGCTGATGCAACTGATGGCGCTGTCGCTGGACCTGCCCGAGGGCTACTTCGACGGCACCAGCGAGAGCCCGATGGTCACGCTGCGCATGATCCGCTACCCGGCGCACCCGGCCGATGCCGACGCGCGCACCTTCGGCGCCGGCGCGCATACCGACTGGGGCGCCCTCACCATCCTGGCGCAGGACGGCCATGGCGGGCTGGAGGTCTGCATGCCCGAGGGCCGCTGGGTGCCGGCCACGCCGATGGACGGCTGCTTCGTCGTCAACCTGGGCGACATGATCCCGCGCTGGACCAATGGCCGCTACCACTCCAACCCGCACCGGGTGCGCAACATGCACTCGGGCGGCGCGCCGCGCTACTCGATCCCCTTCTTCTACGAGCCCGACTACTTCGCGCGCATTGAGCCGGTGCCGGGCACGGTGCCCGCCGGCCAGGCGCCGCGCCATGCGCCCTGCACCGCCGGCGAGCACCTGCGCGAGATGTACCTCAAGACCTACGGCCTCCCGCAAAAGGAGCCCGCATGAAACTGTGGTTCAACCTGCTGTGCCAGGACGTCGAGGCGCAGATGCAGTTCTACCGCCGGCTGCTGGGCTGGCAGGAGGCCGAGCAGAGCCGCTCGCCGATCTACCGCGCGCTGCATTCCGAGGGCGTGCAGTTCGGCTTCAACGCGCGGCCGGCATATGCGCTGCTCGAACTGGCCGAGCGCGCACCGCCGGAGCAGGGCACCGCCCCGGTCACCGCCTATGCCACCTTCATGCTGCCCACGCCCGCCGCGGTGGACGAGGTGGCCGCGCGCGTGGGCAGCCTCGGCGGGCGCGTGCTCAAGATGCCCTATGCCACCTACTACGGCCAATGGCAGGCGGTGCTGACCGACCCCGAGCAGCACGTGTTCCGCGTCAGCGCCGAGACCCTGCCCGACGGCGCCCGGCCCGCGCCGGCGCCGCGCTGACCCATCGATTCCCCATCCACCGAGAGTAGAAGCGATTCAACCGTTCCCCACGGCAGGTCATTGCTCTTGTTCTTGCTCCGACCGAAAGGACCTCTCCAATGCTCACCACCCGCCAACCCGTCTTCCGCAGGTTCTGGCATGCCGTCATGCCGCTGACCGACCTGGCCGACGGCCCCAGGCCCTTCACCCTGCTGGGCGAGAACATCGTGCTGTTCCTCGACGGCGACGGCCAGCCCGCCGCGCTGAAAGACCGCTGCTGCCACCGCACCGCCAAGCTGTCCAAGGGCTGGTGCCACGAAGGCACGCTGCAGTGCGGCTACCACGGCTGGCGGTACGACCGCAGCGGCCGCGTGGTCGGCATCCCGCAACTGGACCCGGGCCAGCCGATCCCGGCGGGCTACTGCACGCCGGCCTACCACTGCACGGCGCGCTACGGCTACGCCTGGGTGGCGCTGGAAGACCCGGTGGAGGACATCCCGGCCATTCCGGAATTCGGCGCCCAGGGCTGGCGCACCATCTTCCAGTTCTACGAGACCTGGAACACCAGCCCCCTGCGCGCGCTGGAGAATTCCTTCGACAACTCGCACTTCAGCTTCGTGCACCGCGCCACCTTCGGCGTGGCCTCGCAGCCCAAGCCGAGCCGCTACGAGCTGGTGGAGTCGCCCACCGGCTTCTACGCCGAGACCACGATTCCCGCGGCCAACCCGCAGCGGTTCCAGCGCATCAGCGGCGTGGCCGACGCGGTGACCACGCGCCACATGCGCAACGCCTACTTCCTGCCGTTCTCGCGCCGGCTGGACATCGAGTACCCCTCGGGCATCCGCCACGTCATCATCAACTGCTTCACCCCGATCGACGACGGCCGCATCCAGCTCTGCCAATGGCTGTTCCGCAACGACACGGAAGAAGACTGCCCGGCGCAGATGCTGATCGACTTCGACGACGAGATCACGCGCGAGGACAAGGACATCCTCGAATCCACCGACCCGGACGCCGTGGTCGACACGCGCCGCCGCGGCATCGAATACTCCATGGCCAGCGACCGGCCCGGCATGCTGATCCGCAAGAAGCTGATGGAGCTGCTGGCGCGCCACGGCGAGCAGGAGGTGCACCGCGGCAACGCCGGCAGCATCCCGATCGTGGCGGCCGCGCCGGCCTCCTGCGGCGCCAAGGCGGCCTGCGCGCCCGTGCCGCAGGAGGTGGCCGCGTGAACGCCGCCACCCCGCACAGCCTGCTGCCCGAGCCGGTCGAACTGAGCGAACGCGACGGCCTCTACCTGCGCCGCGCCATCGCGCTGGCCGACGTGGCGCGCAGCCGGGGCAACCGGCCCTTCGGCGCCATCGCCGTGCTGCCCGACGGCACCGTGCTGGACGAAGCCTGGAACGCCAATGCCGAAACCGGCGACTGCACCGCGCACGCCGAAACCTCGCTGGTGCGCAAGCTCTCGCCGCGCTTCGGCCGCGAGGTGCTGGCGCAGGCCACGCTGTATTCGTCGGGCGAGCCCTGCGTCATGTGCGCCGGCGCGATCTTCTGGTCGGCCATCGGCCGCGTGGTGTACGGCATCGACGCGGTGCGCCTGCGCGTGTTCCGGGGCGAGCGCGCCGACCAGGTGGATGCCGAGCTGTCCTGCCGCGACGTGTTCGCCGCCTCGCCGCTGCCGATCGAATGCGTGGGCCCGGCGCTGGTGGAAGAAGCCAGCGCCTCGCACCGGGGCGCCTGGAAGGCCTGACACCGGCCTTTGATGAACAAAAATGGCTGAAGCCCAGGCAGCACCTGGGCTTATAGCTATTATTTTGATAGCATCAGGGCGCGACCTTGACGCCCTTCCAGAACGCCACGCGGCCGCGGATCTCTTCGGCGCCGGGCTTCGGCTCGGGGTAGTACCAGGCCGCGTCGGTGTTCATCTCGCCCTCCACCAGCAGCGAGTAGTAGCTCGCCTGGCCCTTCCACGGGCAGGTGGTGTGGTGGTTGCTGAAGGTCACGTAGTCGCGGTTCAGCGACTCGGGCGGAAAGTAGTGGTTGCCCTCGACCAGCACGGTGTCTTCGCTCTCGGCAATGGTCTTGCCGTTCCAGGTGGCTTTCATGGTGTCTCTCTTTGCAGTGGGAATGGCGCAGCATAGCGCCCCCAGGCTGCCCGCCGCGCCATCGCGCGCCGCCGTATGCTTTCGGTTTTCTCCCGCTTTCTCCCGCTTTCTCCCGTTTTCTCCCGATACCCACACCCCGACCGCATGAAAAGACGAAGCTTCCTCGGCGGCGCCCTCGGCGCCGCCCTGCTCTCGCCCGCCGCGCAGGCCGCCGGGCTGAAACCACTGGGCGCGCCGCGGGCCTTCGATGCCGCCTGGCTGCGGCAGCGCGCCCGCGCGCTGGCGGCCGGTAGCTGGCGGGCGCCGGCGGCGCAGGTGCCCGACAGCGTGGCCGCGCTGGGCTTTGACGAGTACCAGGCGATCCGCTTCCGCGACGAGCATGCGCTGTGGGCGGACGATCCGGCGCTGCTGTTCCACGTCAAGCTGTTCCACCTGGGCATGTTCTTCAAGCGCCCGGTGCAGATCTACGAGGTGGCCGGCGGGCAGGCGCAGGAGCTGGCCTACGACCCGGCGCTGTTCGACTACGGCAGCAGCCACCTCGATGCCGGCATGCTGCCGCAGGACCTGGGCTACGCCGGCTTTCGCGTCAACTTCCACACCGCGCCGCAGCAGGACGTGGCCGCCTTCCTGGGCGCGAGCTACTTCCGCGCCGTGGGCGGCACGCGGCAGTACGGACTGTCGGCGCGCGGCCTGGCGGTGGACACGGCGGTGGCGCGCGACGAGGAGTTTCCGGACTTCGTCGAGTTCTACATCGAGCGCCCGGCCGCGGGCGCGGCCACGCTGGTGGTGCATGCCCTGCTCGACTCGCCCAGCATCAGCGGCGCCTACCGCTTCGCGATCACGCCCGGCGACACGCTGGTGATGGACGTGGACGCCACGCTCTACCCGCGCACCGCCATCGAGCGCCTGGGCCTGGCGCCCTGCACCAGCATGTACCAGACCGGCGAGAACGACCGGCGCATGGCCTACGACTGGCGCCCCGAGATCCACGACTCCGACGGCCTGGCGATGCACACCGGCGCCGGCGAATGGATCTGGCGCCCGCTGGTCAACCCGCCGCAGCTGCGCTTCAACGCCTTTGCCGACGACCACCCGCGCGGCTTCGGCCTGCTGCAGCGCGACCGCGACTTCGACCACTACCAGGACGACGGCGTGTTCTACGAGCGCCGGCCCTCGCTGTGGGTCGAACCCACGGCCGGCTGGGGCAAGGGCACGGTCGACCTGATCGAGATCCCGACGCGGGACGAGACCTTCGACAACATCGTCGCCTTCTGGGAGCCGGCGCAAAAGGCCAGGCCCGGCGACGAACTGCGGCTGGGCTACCGGCTGCACTGGGGCAGCGACCCCCTGCCCTCGCGCCCGCCGCTGGCACGCTGCGTGGCCACCCGCACCGGCCTGGGCGGCGTGGTGGGGCAGCCGCGCCGGGTTTTCTCCTGGCGCTTCGCGGTGGACTTCGCGGGCGGCAGCTTCGCGCTGCTCGACCCCGGCGCCAGGGTCGAGGCCGTCATCACCGCCACGCGCGGCACGGTGGAAATCACCTCGGCCCGGCCGCTCGCATCGGTGCAGGGCTGGCGCGCCATGTTTGACGTGGTGCCGCCCGACGACGGCGCCGAACCGATCGGCCTGCGCCTGTACCTGCGCGCCGACGGCCAGGCGCTGACCGAGACCTGGGTCTACGAGTGGACGCCGCCGCCGGCCGCGCAGCGCCGGCAGGCGCTGGCGGGGGTGGCGCTGTTCCCGATGCTGGAGGAGCGCCCGAGGCGGCCGGCCTGAGCCCCCGGAGGCGGGATGAGGCTAATCCGCCAAGCCCGGCGCGCCGGCAGCGAAATGCGCCACCGGCAGCAGCACGCTGGCGCGCAGCCCGCGCCCGGCGCTGCCCACGGACAGCACCAGCCGGCTGCCATGCAGGCGCGCGATCTCCTCGGAGATGGCCAGGCCCAGGCCGGTGCCTTCGCCCTGCGTGCCCTGCACCCGGTAGAAGCGCTCGAGCACGCGCACCCGCTCGTGCGGGGCGATGCCCGGGCCGTCGTCGTCCACTTCCAGCACGGCGGCGGGCGCGCCGGCCTCGTCGCGGGTGGCGCGGCAGCGGATGGTGACGGTGCCGCCCGCGGGCACGTACTTGACCGCGTTGTCGACCAGGTTGCACAGCAGTTCGCGCAGCAGCCATTCGTGCCCCATGACGCGCAGCGGCTGCGCGTCCAGCCCCAGGTCGATGCGCTTGGCCACGGCGGCGTCGAAGTGGATCTCGATCATGGCCTCGCACAGGGCCTTGAGGTCCACCGGCTCGGGCGCCTGGCCGTGCAGCGCATGGGCGTCGGCGCGCGACAGGGCCAGCAACTGATGCGCCAGTTGCGAGGTGCGGCGCGTGGCGTCGCGCAGCTTGTAGACGTCTGAAGCTCCTAAATTAATAGCACCAAGCCCAGTATCCTTCCGGGCTACAGGCGCTTTTTCTTCAGGAAGCTGGGCCGGCTGCGTGCGACCGGCGGCCTGCGCCCAGGCTTCCACCTGGGCCTGCAGGCCCGCCAGCGGGGTGCGCAACTGGTGCGCGGCGTCGGCAATGAAGCGGCGCTGGCTCTCGGTCTGCGCGTTGACCATGTCGAACAGGCGGTTGAGCGATTGCACCAGAGGCCGCACCTCCTCGGGCGAGGACCGCAGGTCCAGCGGGCTCAGGTCGCGCGGCGAGCGGCGCTCCACCGCCTCCTTGAGCGCGATCAGCGGGCGCAGCGCATGGCGCACCGCGATGTTCATGGCCACGGTCGTCACCGCCAGCAGCACCAGGTTGGGCAGCAGCACCCGCAGCAGCACGCCGCGCGCCCAGTTCTGCCGCGGGTCGGAGCCGTCTGCCAGTTGCATGACGAAGTCGCCGGCCGAGGTGCTCACGCGCTGCGCGACGATGCGGTAGCGCACGCCGTCCTGCTCGCGGCTGTGGAACTCGGGCTCGCCGGTGCCGGGCGCGGGCACTTCCAGCCAGGGGTCGCCGTGCAGCACCCGGCCGTCGAGGTCGGCCACGCTGTAGGCGGACAGGCCCGGGCGCTCCTTCAGGAACTCCTCCACCGGCGGGGCCAGCAGCACCAGCGGCAGCGCGCCCTTGTCGTCGGCGACGATGATCGAATCGGCCAGCATCGGCACCATGCGCAGCAGTTGCGCATCCTGGCGCAGCGCGGCGCTGTCGGCCGAGCGGTAGTCGATCCAGGCGCTGAACACCGCCGCCAGCAGCAGCGGGATCAGCAGCAGCACCAGCAGCCGGCGCTGCAGCCCGGCCGTCACGCGCATGCCGCGCATGTCAGCTGCCCAGAGCGCTCACGCGCCACCCACAACACGTGAGACGAAGAGAGCTCCGAAGGCCGCGAAGCAGGCCATGCGCAGACATCCGCGGAGCCAGCTTTGCCGGGCCGCAGGATGTGTCCCCCGCAAGAGGGAAGGCGCAGACGCGAAGCGCGCAGCCTGGGGGTGTGTCATGCGACCTCTCGCTGCTCCAGCCGATAGCCAAACCCCCGGATCGCGCGCAGCGCCACGCCGTGCGGTTCGAGCTTGCCGCGCAGGCGGGAGATGTAGACCTCGACCGCGTTGACGGTGATCTCCTTGTCCCAGCCGGTCAGCGCCTGCAGCAGCTTGTCCTTGCTGGTGGGCTTGGGCGCGTGCAGCAGCAGGTACTCCAGCACGGTCCACTCGCGCGGGCCCAGCTCCAGCGGCTGGCCGTGCACGCTGGCGCGCCGGTGGGCGGTGTCCAGCTCCAGCGGCCCGAAGCACAGCACCGCGGTATTGGCGGCCTGCGAGCGGCGCAGCAACGCGCGCAGGCGGGCCAGCAGATCGGGCAACTCGAAGGGCTTGACTATGTAGTCGTCCGCGCCCAGGTCCAGGCCCTGCACCCGGTCCTGCAGCGCATCGCGCGCGGTGAGGATCAGGATCGGCAGCGCCAGGCCCTGCTGACGCAGGTGCCGGGTCAGCTCCAGGCCGTCCGTGCTGGGCAGGCCGATGTCGATGATGGCGACGTCGAAACGCTCGCCGCGCAGCACCTCTTCGGCGCGCTCTGCGCTGCCGACCCAGTCGACCGCATAGCCGGCGCCAGAGAGCCCGAGCTTGATGCCGCTGGCGACCATCACGTCGTCCTCGACCAGGAGCAGCCTCATCGGGCCACCCGTCGGAAAGGAGCAAGGGAAATGAAGCAGATACCGAGAGCCATGGCAAAGGCGGCCGCAGCGCCGCAATAAATCCGCAAGATAGCACCGGGGCACGGTGCGCTGCCACCGGACTTGCCCATGGGGCGGCATGAGAATGCGGCGATTCAGCGCGCCGACAGCACCAGCAGCGCCCGCGCCTGTGCCCTGCCGATGCGCGACAGGCTGTGCGTCAGATAGCCGGGGAAGTGGATGCAGTCGCCGGCCGTCAAGCGCTCGCTACGGTCGGCAAAGCGCACCTCGATGGTGCCGGCCAGCACGTAGATCATTTCCTGCCCCTCGTGCTGCGCGTGCACCGACGCACCGTCAGGCCCGGGGTAGATCAAGAAGGCCTCGAAAGAACTGACCGAATGCCCGTGCAGCAGCGGCGCGAACTGGTGCTGGGCCGGCTCGTCGGCTCTGCCGGGACGGCAGCGGCGCGGCGGGGGCGGCGGGTGCCGCGCTGGCGTTCGACACCGGCATACCGCAGTAGCTGCCCGCCGCCGGCGTGGATCCGGCCCTGGAGAAAGGCACGCTGGAGGCCGCCGAGTTCGTCGGGCCCTACGCCGAGTTGAGGTGGGGCTCGGTCAACGACGGCGCGGCCGAGCAGTACATGCTGGGCACACGGCGCAAGTCCTGAGCGCGCCGCGCGTCTTCCATAGGGGAAAACCCCGCCGCAGCGCGTCAGCCTTTCTTCAGCGCCGCGCGGCCGGCCGCCGCTAGCATTCGCGGGTTGCGCAGCAAGGCCCCCGCCCTGCGCCACACTCCCCGTAGACCTGAAAGGCGCTGCCCATGAACGTGCTGCTCAAATTCGCCCTGGCCGTGGACTGGTTCACCCGCAAGCTCGGCACGATCGCCGCCTGGACGGTGCTGGCCGCGGCCCTCATCTCCGCCGGCAACGCCTTCGTGCGCTATGGGCTGGACATCAGCTCCAACGGCTGGCTCGAGATCCAGTGGTACCTGTTCGCGGCCACCGTGATGCTCGGCGCGCCGCTGGTGCTGCAGCTCAACGAGCACGTGCGGGTGGACATCCTCTACGGCCGGCTCAAGGGCAACGGCAAGGTCTACGTCGACCTGCTGGGCCTGCTGCTGTTCCTGCTGCCCGTGATGGCGCTGCTGGCCTGGCTCAGCTGGCCGCTGTTCGTGCGCATGCTGGAGACCGCCGAGCGCTCCAGCAATGCCGGCGGCCTGATCCGCTGGCCGGCCATGCTGCTGCTGCCGCTGGGCTTCGGGCTGATGGTGCTGCAAGGGGTGGCCGAGATCATCAAGCGCGTGGCCTACCTCACGGGCCGCTACCAGATGGACACGCACTACGAGAAGCCTGTGCAGTAAGCCTCCCCCTGCACTGCCCGACGCCTTCTCAGACTTCTCTCAGGACTCCACCATGCAGATGGAAAACTTCGCCTCGATCATGTTCGCGGGGCTGGTGCTGATCATGCTGATCGGCTTCCCCGTGGCCTTCTCGCTGGCCGCGCTGGGGCTGGCCTCGGGCTTCTTCGCGATCGAGATGGGCTGGTTCCCGGCCGGCTTCATGGCCAACCTGCCGCTCAACATGTTCGGCATCCTGTCCAACGAGCTGCTGCTGGCCATCCCCTTCTTCACCTTCATGGGCGCCATCCTCGAGAAGTGCGGCCTGGCCGAGGACATGCTCGACTCCATGGGCCAGCTGTTCGGGCCGGCCAGGGGCGGGCTGGGCTACTCGGTGATCATCGTCGGCTTCATCCTCGGCGCCATCACCGGCACGGTGGCCGGCCAGGTGATCGCCATGGCGCTGATCTCGCTGCCGGTGATGATCCGCTACGGCTACAACATGCGCTACGCCACCGGCGTGCTGGCGGCCTCGGGCACCATCACGCAACTGGTGCCGCCCTCGCTGGTGCTGATCGTCATGGCCGACCAGCTCGGCCGCTCGGTGGGCGACATGTACAAGGGCGCATGGGGTCCGTCCATCCTGCAGGTGCTGATCTTCGCGGGCTACACCTTCATGCTGGGCATCTTCAAGCCTCACCACGTGCCCGGCGTGCCCAAGGAAGCGCGCACGCTGCACGGCTGGGCGCTGTGGGCCAAGTGCCTGCGCGGCATCATTCCCTCGGCCATCCTGATCTTCGCGGTGCTGGGCTCGATGGGCGGCCTGCCCGGCATCAACACGGCCATCGCCACGCCGACCGAGGCCGGCGCCATGGGCGTGGTCGGCGCTCTGATCCTGGCGGCCATGCACAAGCGGCTGACGCGGCCGCTGATCTGGGAAGCCATGGTGGGCACCATGCGCCTGACGGCCATGGTGGTCTTCATCCTGATCGGCGCGCGCGTGTTCTCCATGGTGTTCCAGGGCGTGGACGGCGCCAAGTGGGTGGAGCACATGCTCTCGGGCCTGCCCGGCGGCCAGGTGGGCTTCCTGATCGCGGTCAACATCTTCATCTTCTTCCTGGCGTTCTTCCTCGACTTCTTCGAGATCGCCTTCATCATCCTGCCCATGCTCGGCCCGGTGGCCGACAAGATGGGCATCGACCTGGTGTGGTTCGGCGTGCTGCTGTGCGTGAACATGCAGACCAGCTTCATGCACCCGCCCTTCGGCTTCGCGCTGTTCTATCTGCGCGGCATTGCCGACACGCTGTTCAAGGAAAAGCGCATTCCCGTGGCGATCAAGTCCAGCGACATCTACATGGGCGCCATCCCCTGGGTGGCGATGCAGCTGCTGCTGGTGGCCATCGTCATCTTCGTGCCGCAGACGGTCACCATGTTCCTGGACAAGGCGGAGGTGATCGACCTCGACAAGGTCAAGATCGAGATGCCCGCGGACGACACGCAGCAGGAGCATGCCGAGTCGCCCGAAGAGGAGCAGAAGCGCGTCGAGCAGATGTTCAAGTAAGGGGGCATGCCATGACCGATCCCGCTGCCCTCATGGACGCCCTGGGGCCGCCGCCCTTTCGCTTCACGCCCTCGCGCGCGGGACTGGAGTCGCCCGCCTTCTCGCCGCTCTTTCGCACCTTTGCCACGCTGATCGTGGGCGGATGCGCCGCCTGGGTGTTGCGGCTGTGGTCCAGCGGCGCGATGGAGACCGGCAGCGGCCTGGCCTGGGTCGCCGCCGGCCTGGCGATGATGTTCTGGACCTGGTGGCACATCCAGACCAGCCGCACCCGGCTCGATGCCGAGGGCCTGCGCCAGCGCTGGATCTGGGACAAGGCGCTGCCGCTGCGCGAGCTGGCCTTCTGCAAGCTGATCCGCGTGCCCGGCCTGGACTGGCTGGTGGCGCCGCGCCTGTATGCGCGCACGCTCACGGGTAAGTTCCAGGTGTTCTACGCGGCCTCGCCGGAGATGCTGGCGGAGTTTGCAAGGCTCAAGCGTGAGCTGGAGGTCTTCCGGAGAGGCGGCTGATCACACCGCCAGGCTTCGCGCACTGCGTGTCGCTACGCCAACCCCCTTGCGGGGGGCACATCCAGCGGCCCCGCAAAGCCGGTCCCGCGGATGTCTGCGCAAAGGCCCCGGGGCAAAGAAAAACCGCGCAAAGCGCGGTTTTTCTTTGGGCATCTGAGTGTGCTTAAAGCTGCACGCCCTGCATGTAGCTGTCGAACCGGGCTTCGGCAAAGCGCGCCCAGATCAGCTGGTCCTTCTGGAAGGCGCGGTAGTCGTCGTAGATCTTCTTCCAGTCGGCGTTCTTCGCGTCCAGGTCCTTGTAGACCTCCATCGCGGCCTTGAAGGAGGCGTCAAGCACCGGCTTGGGGAAGGCGACGACCTTGGTCTTGGCGCCGACCAGCTGCTTTAGCGCGGTCGGATTGCGCGCGTCGTACTTGGCCTGCATGTCGACGTGGGCGAAGGCGCTGGCGGCTTCCACGGCAGCCTTGTACTCGGGCGAGAGCGCGTCGTAGGCCTTCTGGTTGACCAGCAGGTCGAGCTGCAGCGCGCCTTCCCACCAGCCGGGGTAGTAGTAATAGGGCGCGACCTTGTTGAAGCCGAGCTTCTGGTCGTCGTAGGGGCCGATCCACTCGGCCGCGTCGATGGTGCCCTTCTCCAGCGCCTGGTAGATCTCGCCGCCGGGGATGTTCTGCGGCACGCCGCCCATGCGCTCGATCACGCGGCCGGCAAAGCCGCCGATGCGGAACTTCAGGCCCTTGATGTCTTCCGGCGTCTTGATCTCCTTGCGGAACCAGCCGCCCATCTGCGCGCCGGTGTTGCCGCAGGGGAAGTTGACGGCGCTGTACTTGGCATAGAACTCGCGCGTGAGCTTCAGGCCATTGCCCTCGAACATCCAGGCCGACAGCTGCCGCGAGTTCATGCCGAACGGGATGGCCGCGCCGATGGCAAAGGCCTCGTTCTTGCCGAAGAAGTAATAGCCCGCGGTGTGGGCGGCCTCGATCGAGCCCTGCTGCACGCCATCGACCACGCCGAAGGCCGGCATCAATTCGCCCGCAGCATGCACGCTGATCTGGAACTTGCCGCCGGTCAGCTCGCCGACCTTCTTGGCGAAGACCTCGGCGCCGCCGTAGATGGTGTCGAGCGACTTGGGGAAGCTCGATGCCAGGCGCCAGCGCACCGATGCGGCCTGCGCATGGGCTGCGGGCGCAGCGCCGGCGGCCAGGACGCCGGCGATGCCCGCGTGCTTGATGATGGAACGACGATCCATTGCTGAGACTCCGTTTTTGCTGAAGGGAAGAGACCCGGGCCGCCGCCAGCGACGCTCCTGTGCCACGGTCGCGGCCATTCTAGGAATGGGCTTTCCGCGCCAGCTTTCGGGTTTTCCCGCGCGCTGGGCGCGGTGTTCAGCAATCTGCAAGCTTCAGCGTCGGCGCCTTCTCAGTCTCCGAAGCGCTGCCGGACCGACGCCTCGATGCCGGCCGCATCCAGCCCCTGCAGGGCCAGCAGCTTGGCCGGGTCGCCATGCTCGATGAACTTGTCGGGCAGGCCGAGCGAGAGCAGCGGCTTGTCGACCCCGGCGGCGTGCAGGGCCTCGGCCACGGCACTGCCGGCCCCGCCCATGAGGCAGCCCTCCTCCACCGTGACCAGCGCGCGGTGGCTGGCGGCCGCGCGCAGCAGCGCGGCGGTGTCCAGCGGCTTGGCCCAGCGCATGTTGAGCACCGTGGCGTCGAGCTTTTCGGCTGCCTCCAGCGCCGGGTACAGCAGCGTGCCGAACGCCAGGATGGCGATGCCGCCGGCGCCTTCGCGCCGCACCTCGGCCTGGCCAAACGGCAGGGCGTCGAGGCCGGGCAGCGGCGCCACGCCGGCGCCGGCGCCGCGCGGGTAGCGCACGGCCACCGGGTGGTCCTGGCCGTAGGCGGTGCTGAGCAGTTGGCGGCATTCGCGCTCGTCGGCCGGGCAGGCGATGCTCATGCGCGGAATGCAGCGCAGGAAGGCGATGTCGTAGGCGCCCGCATGCGTGGCGCCGTCGGCGCCGACCAGGCCGGCGCGGTCGAGCGCGAACACCACCGGCAGGTTCTGCAGCGCCACGTCGTGCACCAGTTGGTCGTAGCCACGCTGCAGGAAGGTGGAGTAGATCGCCACCACGGGCTTGAGGCCCTCGCAGGCCAGGCCGGCGGCAAAGGTGACGGCATGCTGCTCGGCGATGCCGACGTCGTAGTAGCGGCCGGGGAAGCGCTTCTCGAACTCCACCAGGCCCGAGCCCTCGCGCATGGCCGGCGTGATGCCGACCAGGCGCGTGTCCCGCTCGGCCATGTCGCACAGCCACTGGCCGAACACCTGCGTGAAGGTGGGCTTGGGCGCGGAGGCGGGCTTGACCAGGCCCACCGACGGGTCGAACTTGCCCGGCCCGTGGTAGGCCACCGGATCGGCCTCGGCCAGCTTGTAGCCCTGGCCCTTCCTGGTGACCACGTGCAGGAACTGCGGGCCGTCGAGCTTCTTCAGGTTCTCGAGCGTGGGGATGAGCGAGTCCAGGTCGTGGCCGTCGATCGGGCCGACGTAGTTGAAGCCGAACTGCTCGAACAGCGTGGCCGGCACCACCATGCCCTTGGCATGCTGCTCGAAGCGGCGCGCCAGTTCGAGCAGCGGCGGCGCGGCCTTGAGCACGCTCTTGCCGACGTTCTTGGCGGCGGAGTAGAAGCGCCCGCTCATGAGCTGCGCCAGGTAGCGGTTGAGCGCGCCGACCGGCGGGCTGATCGACATGTCGTTGTCGTTGAGCACCACCAGCAGCCGGCCGTCGAGCACGCCGGCGTTGTTGAGCGCCTCGAAGGCCATGCCCGCGCTCATGGCGCCGTCGCCGATGATGGCCACCGCATGGCGGTCCTCGCCCTTCTGCCGCGCCGCCATGGCCATGCCCAGCGCGGCCGAGATGCTGGTGGACGAATGCGCGGTGCCGAAGGTGTCGTACTCGCTCTCGGCGCGCTGCGGAAAGCCGGAGATGCCGCCGAGCTGGCGCAGCGAGCCCATGCGATCGCGCCGCCCGGTCAGGATCTTGTGCGGGTAGGTCTGGTGGCCCACGTCCCACACCAGGCGGTCATAGGGCGTGTTGAAGACGTAGTGCAGCGCAATGGTCAGTTCCACCGTGCCCAGGTTGGAACTGAGGTGGCCGCCGGTGCGCGACACGCTGTCGAGCAGGAAGGCGCGCAGTTCGTCGGCCAGCGGCTTCAACTGCTCGCGCGACAGCCGGCGCAGGTCGTGCGGACCGTCGATGCCGTGCAACAGCGGCGCGCGCGCCGCGCCATCCGGCAGCAGGCGCTCGGGGAATTCAGCGTGGGACATACGATCTCCTGCTATCTATTCAATAGCTATAAGCCCAGGAAATACCTGGGCTACATGGCATTTTCATGCATATTTGCAGTTTCCACTGCACCAGGGGCACGGGCGGATGTCAACAAGAGCGGTCGATCACCATGTGGGCCAGGGCGCCGAGTGCGGCGGTGCGCTCCAGCCCGCTGGCGGCCAGCGCCTGCAGCGCCTCGTCGCGCAGCGCGCGCGCATGGGCACGCGAGCGCTCCAGACCCAGCAGCGAGACGTAGGTGGGCTTGTCCTGCGCCGCATCCTTGCCCGCGGTCTTGCCCAGCGTGGCCGAATCGGCGGTGACGTCGAGGATGTCGTCCACCACCTGGAAGGCCAGGCCCAGCGCGGCGCCGTAGCGCTGCAGCGCGGCCAGCGCGGCGGCCGGCGCGGCGCCGCAGCTCGCGCCCATCATCACACTGGCCTCCAGCAGCGCGCCGGTCTTGAGCCGGTGCATGCGGCGCAACTGCTCTTCGGTCAGCGCCAGGCCCACGCTGGCCAGGTCGATCGCCTGGCCGCCGGCCATGCCGGCATGGCCGGCGGCGCGGGCCAGGCGCCGACACAGCGTGGCCTGCACCGCGGCCGGCACGGGCGCGCCCTCGGGCACCAGCAGTTCGAAGGCCAGGGCCTGCAGCGCGTCGCCCGCCAGCAGCGCGCCGGCCTCGCCAAAGCGCACGTGCACCGTGGGCTTGCCGCGGCGCAGCACGTCGTTGTCCATGCAGGGCATGTCGTCGTGCACCAGCGAGTAGGCGTGGATCAACTCCACCGCGCAGGCCGCGCGCAGCGCCGCGTCGTCCAGGCCGGCGCACAGGGCCTCGCTGCCCGCACCTGGAACGCCGTGGTCGAAGGGCGCGACCGCCTCGCGGCCGGCCAGCACCAGCAGCGGGCGCAGGCGCTTGCCGCCGTCGAGCACCGAATAGCGCATGGCCTCGCCGAGCGAGGCCGGCGCATCGGGCGCCACCCAGCGCTCCAGCGCCGCCTCGACGCGAGCCAGGCCGGCGCCGCTCCAGCGCTGGAAATCGTCCCTGTTCATTGCGGCGTCCACGGCTTGAGCACGCCCTCGTCCAGCACCTTGATCTGGGCCTCCACCGCCTGCAGCCGGTCGCGGCAGAACTGCAGCAGCGCGGCCCCGCGCTGGTAGCCGGCCAGCAACTGGTCCAGCGGCAACTGGCCCGCATCCAGGCGGGACACCAGTTGCTCGAGCTCTTCGAGCGCGGCCTCGTAGGTGGCCGGCAGAGTCGGTTCGGGAGAAGATACGGGCGCCTTGGGCATGAGGGGGCGGGTACGTGCCGTCGTGGGAAACCTTCCATTCTAGGCGGGCTCCACACCGCACGGGCCCGGAGCGGCGCCGGGAGGGGCCGGCGGGTACAATCGGGCCTTCCTCCCACCGCCGGCACCGCCGGCTTCGCTTTTCCCACCCCCTGGCGCCCCGGCGCATCCCTTGTTTCTCCCTGTGGGGAGTCTTTAGGTCAGGTCACCCATGTCTGATTTAAGTCTTCGACTGCAGCAGGCCGCGAGCCAACTACCAGTTTCCAGCTACTTCGACGAGGCGCTGTTCCAGCGCGAACGAGAAACGCTCTTCCAGCAAGGGCCCCGCTATGTGGGGCACCAGCTTTCCGTGCCCGAGAAGGGCGACTACTACGCGCTGCCGCAGGAGGGCGAGGGCCGCGCGCTGGTGCGCACGGCCGAGGGCGGCGTGGAGCTGATCTCCAACGTCTGCCGGCATCGCCAGGCGGTGATGCTCAAGGGCCGCGGCTCGCTGCACGGCACGGCGCCGGGCCATGCCGGGGGCAACATCGTCTGCCCGCTGCACCGCTGGACCTACGACGCCCACGGCCAGTTGCTGGGCGCGCCGCACTTCGCCGAAGACCCCTGCCTGAACCTGCGCAACTACCCGCTGCAGGAATGGAACGGCCTGCTGTTCGAAGCCCCGCCGGGCCACCGCCGCGACGTGGCGGCCGACCTGGCGCGCCTGGGCCCCCGCGCGGACCTGGACTTCAGCGGCTTCGTGCGCGACCGGGTCGAACTGCACGAGTGCAACTACAACTGGAAGACCTTCATCGAGGTCTACCTGGAGGACTACCACGTCGGGCCGTTCCACCCCGGGCTGGGCCAGTTCGTGACCTGCGAGGACCTGCGCTGGGAGTTCGGCAAGGAGTATTCGGTGCAGACCGTGGGCGTGGCCAACCGCCTGGGCAAGGCCGGCAGCCCGGTCTACCAGCGCTGGCAGGAGCAGTTGCTGGCCTACCGCAACGGCGAGCTGCCCAAGAACGGCGCGATCTGGCTCACCTACTACCCGCACATCATGCTCGAGTGGTATCCGCACGTGCTGACCGTCTCCACGCTGCACCCGGTCAGCCCGACCAAAACGCTGAACATGGTCGAGTTCTTCTACCCCGAGGAGATCGCCGCCTTCGAGCGCGACTTCGTCGAGGCGCAGCAGGCCGCCTACATGGAGACCTGCATCGAGGACGACGAGATCGCCGAGCGCATGGACGCCGGACGCCTCGCACTGCTCAAGCGCGGCGACGACGAGCGCGGCCCCTACCAGAGCCCGATGGAAGACGGCATGCAGCACTTCCACGAGTGGTACCGCGATGCGATGGGGCGTGACAAACTATCATTTTGATAGCTTGAAGCCCAGGCCGTGCCTGGGCTTGAGTCACTTTTGACGCAAAGAACTTGAACCTCCGCAACCTGCGCGCGGGCTGGATGCTGCTCGCCGCCTTCTTCTTCGCCAGCATGGGCGTCTGCGTGAAGATGGCCTCTGTCCACTTCAACTCGTCCGAACTGGTTTTCTACCGCGGGCTGATCGGCATGCTGCTGCTGTGGGCCATGGCGCATTCGCGCGGCATCGGCCTGGCCACGCGCTACCCGGGCATGCATGCCTGGCGCAGCCTGGTGGGCGTGGTCTCGCTGGGTTCGTGGTTCTATGCGATCGCCCACCTGCCGCTGGCCACGGCCATGACGCTCAACTACATGAGCAGCGTCTGGATCGCGGCCTTCCTGGTCGGCGGCACCCTGATCGCCTGGCGTCCCGGGCGCGGGCGCGAAGGTCCGCCGCTGCAGGGCGCCCTGGTGCTGACGGTGCTCGCCGGCTTCGCCGGCGTGGTCATGATGCTGCGGCCCACGCTGGACCCGCGCGAGATGTTCGCGGGCATGATCGGCCTGTTCTCCGGCCTCACCGCCGCCTTTGCCTACATGCAGGTGATGGCCCTGTCCAGAATGGGCGAGCCCGAGACACGCACCGTCTTCTACTTTGCCCTGGGCTCGGCGGTGGCGGGCGGCATCGCCAGCGCCGCCGAGGGCCTGTCGCCGCTGGTCTGGCCGACCGCGCTGTGGCTGCCGCCGATCGGCCTGCTGGCTGCGCTCGGGCAGCTCTGCATGACACGCGCCTACGCCACCGCGGGCAGCCAGCGCGGCACGCTGGTGGTGGCCAACCTGCAGTACTCGGGCATCGTGTTCGGCGCGGTCTACAGCATCCTGCTGTTCGGCGACCACATCCCGCTGCTGGGCTGGGCCGGCATGGCGCTGATCATCGCCAGCGGCATCGCCGCCACGGCGCTGCGCCAGCGCACTGCGCCGCAAACGCCAGGGGAAGAACACTGAAGAGGCTCGCCCCCAAGGCTTCGCACTTCGTGTCTGCGCCAACCTCTTCCGGCGGCAACACCCGCGGCCCGGCAAGGCCGGCTCCGCGGGGTTCCCGACAGGGGGCGGCAGGCTGCAACCGGGCGCATCGTGGTAGAAGATCGCCATGAGCACCACCTTCAACCTCCTGATCTCCGTCACCGAGTTACAGGCGCTGCGCGCCTCCGGCCGTCGCCACATGGTCTTCGACTGCAGCTTCGACCTGCAACGGCCCGAGGCTGGCGAACAGCAGTACCGTGAGCGCCATATCCCGGGCGCGGTCTACGCCAGCCTGGACCAGGCGCTGAGCGCGCCGCACGGCGTGCCGGGCGCGCATGGCACCGTGGTGGCACGCGAGGCCGACCGCCCGGCCTCCGGTGGGAGGCACCCGCTGCCCAGCCGCGAGAAGTTCGCCATCTGGCTCTCCTCCGTCGGCTTCGCCAACGACATGCAGGCCGTGGTCTACGACCGCAACGGCATGAACTACTGCGGGCGCCTGTGGTGGATGCTCAAGTGGGCCGGCCACGACGCGGTGGCGGTGCTCGACGGCGGCCTGCAGGCCTGGCAGGCCGCGGGCGGCCCCACGCGCGGCACCGCCCCCGATGCCACCGACCACGAGGAAGAGCCCAGCCACTTCCAGACCAGCTTCATGCTGCACGCGCCGCTGCGCCGGCTGGTCGGTGCCGCCGACGTGCAGGCGCATCTGGGCCAGCCGACGCAGACCGTGGTCGATGCCCGCGGCGCCCCGCGCTTTCGCGGCGAGGTCGAGCCGCTGGACCCGGTGGCCGGCCACATTCCCGGCGCGCGCAACCGTCCCTTCACCGAGAACTTCAGCACCGACGGCCGCTTCAAACCCCCGGCGCAGCTGCGGCAGGAATTCGACGCGCTGCTGGGCGGCCGCGCGCCGGCGAGCGTCGTGCACCAGTGCGGCAGCGGCGTCAGTGCCGTGCCCAACCTGCTGGCCATGGAACTGGCCGGCTACGGCCCGGGCACGCTCTATGCGGGCAGTTGGAGCGAATGGTGCAGCGACCCGTCGCGGCCGGTGGAGACCGGTGCGGCGCGCACTGACGCGCCATAGATGCGGAGCAGGCACCGGGCGGAGCGGGCGCATTGCCGCCCTGCTTTCCGGTACAAGGCGCCCGTTTTTTCAGCAGGCGCTCTCGACGCAGCGCGGGTGCCGATGCCTAACCGGACGTAAGGGAAATTCCTACAAGCCACACCCGAAACCAGACAGCGCGGATGACGCTTGCCTGACTTAATTTCCGATTGGGGTGCTTTCACAATCCATTTCAACGGATCGGACATGCAGCAACCTGCTTGCAACCCCGGTCCCGTCGAAAGGAATGAGCATGAACACCGAGCAACTGCTGGCCGAGATCCGCGAAGCGAACCTCACCTACCTGATGCTGGCGCAGAACCTGATCCGCCAGGACAAGGCCGCCGCCGTCTTCCGGCTCGGCATCAACGAGGAATCGGCCGAACTGCTGGCCTCGCTCTCGTCCGCGCAGGTGCTCAAGCTCGCGTCCGGCAACACCCTGCTGTGCCGCTTCCGCGTGGACGACGACATGGTCTGGAGCCTGCTGACCAACCACGGCACGCCCAAGAAAGTCGGCAACGAAGCCACCAACCGCCTGCACGCCAACATCCTGATGGCGGGGCGCGTAAGCGAAGTGCTGTAGCAGCACCACATTGCCTCTCCCGCTTCTCTTTTTCTCGCAGGAATCACCATGACCGCAGCAGCCCCCAAGAGCGTCCTCAACGAATCGCGCCAGATCGAGCGCGCCGCCATGCTCATCCACATGGGCGCGCGCATGCAGGTGCTGGAGTCCGAGACCACGCTGTCCTACGAGCGGCTGATCCGCCTCTACAAGGAGATCGCCGGCAAGTCGCCCTCCAAGGGCCAGCTGCCCTTCTCCACCGACTGGTTCCTGACCTGGCAGGAGAACATCCACTCCTCGCTGTTCCTCAACATCCACGAGTACCTGTGCAAGGGCGCCGCACTGGAGCCGGTCGATGCCCTGACCAAGGCCTACCGCCTCTACAGCGAGCAGGTGGCCGCCGCCGAGATCGAGCCCCTGCTGTCCTTCACGCGCGCCTGGCGCCTGCTCAAGTTCGTCGACGCCAGCATGCTGCAGACCACCGCCTGCTCGCAGTGCGGCGGCCGCTTCGTCACCGAGCCCTACGAGAACGCCCGCCACTACGTCTGCGGCCTGTGCAACCCGCCGGCCCGCGCGGGCAAGAGCAAGGCGGCTGGCGCGCTGATGCTGCACTGAGCCCGGGCGGGGGTTGTCAGAATGGCGGGCAGCGCGGCACCCCCAGCCGCGGACGCCTGCCATGCCCAAGATCACCGATTCCCTCTATGCCGAACTGCGCCGGCGCATCATGTCCGGCGTCTACCCGCCCGGCGCGCGCCTGCGCGAAGAGCATATCGCCGAAGAAATGCAGGTCAGCCGCACCCCCGTGCGTGCGGCGCTGCAGCGGCTGACCGATGACGGCCTGCTGCAGGCCGCCGCGCGCGGCGCGATCGTGGCGGGCTGGACGCAGTGGGACGTGGCCGAGGTGTTCGAGCTGCGCCGCCTGCTGGAGCCGCACGCCGCGGGGCTGGCTGCCGAGCGCGCCACACCCGAGCAGATCGAGGCGCTCGACCGCCTGAACGACGAGATGCTGGCCCATGTGAAGTCGCGGCGCAGCGACCGCGTGGAACGCATACAGTCCGCGAACAACCGCTTCCACCACCTGCTGGTGGAGGCGGCGCACTCCGGCCGACTCAAGGCCATGCTGCAGAACTTCATCGACACACCGATCATGATCGGCTCGTTCTACTTCTACAGCGAAGAGGACATGCTCAACAGCGTGGAGCACCACCGCCAGGTCACACAGGCCATCAAGCGCCGAGATCGCGCCTATGCCGAGCAGGCCATGGCCTACCACCTGAGCGTGTCCTTCATGCGCTTCGAGATGCAGCGCGTCAACACTGTTAGCCCGGCCGCCCCCGACGACGCCGCGGAATGAGGCCCTTTCCGCCGGCCCGCGCAATCAGTACATTAAAAATACAAAATAGGGGTAACCACGGATGATTCGGCCATTACTTCCGAATCAAATACAAATCCAACGCAAAAATGTACTTTTTTTGTATTTCATGAAGACAGCAATTCTTGGTGGCGGCGTGGTCGGCCTGTGCTACGCGCAAGCTCTGGCCGACGCCGGGCACACGCTCTCGGGCATCTGCGATCCGCAGCCAGCGGCGGCCCTGCAAACCTTCGCGCAGGTGCATGGCCTGGCCATCCACCCGGCGCCCGGCCCGTGGCTGGACGACGCTGAACTGGTGATCAGCGCCGTCTTCGGCACCCTGGCATTGGAGGTGATGCGGGCCGCGCTGCCACACCTGCGCAGCGGCGCGCTCTATGTCGACATGAGCACGGCGGACCCGGCCGACATGCGTGAGGCCGAGGCACTGGCCCATGCGCGGGGCCAGCGCTTTGCCGACGTGGCGATCACCGGTGCGGTCAACCTGAGCGGCGCGCGCACGCCCCTGCTCTGCGCGGGCGACGGCGCGACGCAAGCCGCCCAGGTGTTGGCCGCCTGCGGCGCGCCGGTGCGCGTCGTCGGCAGCCGCGCGGGTGACGCCGTCTCGCTCAAGCTGTTGCGCAGCATCTTCACCAAGGGCATGGAAGCGCTGGCCGTGGAATGCCTCTTGACCGCAGAGAGCAAGGGTCTCCGCCAGGAGTTGCACGCCGTGCTGTCGGACATCGACGAGGGCTGCCTGCGCGAGACCATGGAGTCCATGGTGCGCACGCACATAGCCCACGCGCCGCGGCGCCTGAACGAGGTGATCGAGGCCCAGCGCCAGATGCGCCTGACCGGCGTCGAACCAGTGGTGCTGCCGGGCGTGCAGCAGCGCTTCGAGAAGACCGTGGCCATGCTGTCCGCGCGTGCCTTCGATGGCGGCAACACCGCCGCCGCGCTGGCCTGGCTGGCCGCACCGGACAAGGCCTGACAACCCGCCCCGGGCCGCGGGTGGCCCGCGCATACCGATTTCCGCCCCCGTGCGGATTGCCCCACACCCCACCCGTTCCAGGAGACTGATGTGAATCTTGCCAGACGACTGTTCGTCACGACATGCATGCTCGCCGCCGGCGGCACCGCTTTCGCGCAGGGCTATCCCGCGCGCGCGGTGAAGATCATGGTGCCCTTCCCGCCCGGCGGCGGCACCGACAACCTGACCCGCCTGATCGCCACCAAGCTGACCGAGACGCTGAAATGGACCGTGGTGGTCGACAACAAGCCCGGCGCCGGCGGTAACCTTGCGCTCGACAGCACGGCCAAGGCCCAGCCGGACGGCTACACCCTGGTGATGGCGCAAACCGACAACGTCGTGCTCAATCCGCTGCTCTACGGCAAGCTGTCCTATGACCCGGCAAAGGATCTGATGCCCGTGGGACTGGTAGCACGCGGTCCCGCAGTTCTGGTGGTGCGGGCGGATTCGCCCTTCAGGACCCTGGCCGACGTGGTCGCCGCGGCCAGGGCCAAGCCCGGCCAGCTCACCTTCGCATCGCCCGGCACCGGCACGGTGACGCACCTTGTGATCGAGATGTGGCAGAAGAGTGCAGGCATCCGCTTCACGCACGTGCCCTACCGCGGCATTGCCCAGTCACTGCCCGACCTGATCGGCGGGCAGGTCGACATGTACATGGGCTCCATCCCCACGCTGCAGAGCCATATCCAGGGCGGCAAGGTGCGCGCGCTGGGGGTGACCACGCCCCAGCGCTCGCCGGTGCTGCCGAACGTGCCCACTTATGCAGAGTCCGGCTTCCGCGGCGTCGAACTGGCCAGCGTCTGGGGGCTCATGGCTCCGGCCGGCACGCCGCCCGACACGGTGCAGCGGCTCAATGCCGAGGTCAACAGGCTGCTGCTGATGCCCGACGTGCGCGAGAAGATCATCGCCAGCGGCGCCGACGTGCTGGGCGGCTCGCCGCAAGACATGGCCCGCCTCTATGCGGAAGACAGCGCCCGCCTGGCGCCGGTCATCCGTGAATCGGGCATCAAGCTCGATTGAGCACATCCTTCACCACTGCTTCCAGGCTCTTCCCATGATCGGACTTCGGATACTCAAGCGGCGCCGCGCCGTCGACCTTGCGCTGGCGCAGCGCTTCCTCGGCGTGCCGGTGGCCAACGTCAGCGACTGCATGTCGCGCATGAGCGCCGGCGGCGCGCGCCTGCGCCCCATGCATGGCGGCGGTGCCATGGCCGGCCCGGCGCTGACCATCAAGACCCGCCCAGGCGACAACCTCATGATCCACAAGGCGCTGCAACTGGCGCAAACCGGCGACGTGATCGTGGTCGATGCCGGCGGCGACCTCACCAATGCACTCATCGGCGAGATCATGGTCGGCGACGCCATCAAGCGCGGCCTGGGCGGCATCGTCATCAACGGCGCGATCCGCGACGCCGGCGCGATCCGCGGCGGCAGCTTCCCGGTGTTTGCCGCCGGCGTGACGCACCGCGGCCCGTACAAGGATGGCCCCGGGGAGATCAACGTTCCCATCGCCATCGACGGCATGGTGGTCGAACCGGGCGACCTCATCATCGGCGACGACGATGGCCTGCTGTGCGTGCCCCATGACGACGCGCAGGCGCTGCTGGCGGCGGCGCAGCACAAGCAGGTGGTGGAGGCCAGGATGATTGCCGACATCGCAGGCGGCACCTATGACGCGGCCTGGGTCGACGCCACGCTGGAGCGGCTCAACTGCCCGATCGAGGCCTAGCGCGACGCGGCACTAGAACAAGCTGCCCTGCCCATTGCGCCCGGGCGGCCGGAAGGCCGAGTGGTCGAGCGATATGCGCTGGCGGCTGAAGCCCAGGCGCTGCGTCGCCTTCTCGAAGCGCTGGCGGATCAGGTCGGCCCACAGGCCGCTGCCCTTCATGCGGGTGGCGAAGTCGGCGTCATAGTCCTTGCCGCCGCGCATGTCCTGGATGCGCGCCATCACGCGCGCCGCGCGATCCGGGTAGTGCAACTCCAACCATTCGCGGAACAGCGGCGCCACCTCCCACGGCAGGCGCACCACGGTGTAGAAGGCGCTGCGCGCGCCGGCCTCAAACGCCGCGGCCAGCACCTGCTCCAGGTCCTCGGTGATGAACGGAATCTGCGGCGCCACGCTGACCCCCACCGGGATGCCGGACTCGGCCAGCGTGCGGATGGTGCGCAGCCGGCGCTGCGGTGCCGCCGCGCGCGGCTCAAGAATGCGCGCGAGCCTGGCATCGAGCGTGGTGATGGTGACGTAGACCGCCGCGCGCCCGTCGGCCGCCGCGGCGGCGAGCAGGTCGAGGTCGGCCTCGACCGCGCTGGACTTGGTGACCAGCCCGAACGGGTGGCGCGCCTCGTGCAGCACCTCCAGCGCGGCGCGCGTGAGCCGCAGCTCGCGCTCGACCGGCTGGTAGCAGTCGGTGGCGGTACCGACGGCGATGTGGCTGGGCCGGTAGGCGGGCCGCGAGATCTCCTGCCGCAGCACCTCGGCCAGGTTGCGCTTGGCGATGATCTTGGTCTCGAAGTCCAGCCCCGGCGACAGGTTGAGGTAGCTGTGCGTGGGCCGCGCGAAGCAGTAGATGCAGCCATGCTCGCAGCCCCGGTAGGGGTTGAGCGAGGCGTCGAAGGGAATGTCGGGCGAGTCGTTGCGGCTGATGGCGCTTTTCACGTCCTCGAAGCGCACTTCGGTGGCCGGCGGCGCGGCGTCCCCGGCCTGCTCCTCTTCCAGCGTGCCCCAGCCGTCGTCATAGGCGTCGCGCGCGCTCGACTCGAAGCGGTGCGCGATACGCGTGGCACTGCCCCGGCCTTTCAGGGCGTGCAGGGGGATGAAGACGGGGTCCATGGGAGCGTGGCACTTGATACTGTTTAAATATACAGTATTCACAGAGAATCCTGCAGGCCTGCGCGGCGGGAACGGTTTATGCGTGTTGCACCTTCCCGGGAATTGCACAGGAGCGTCCTATGCCACACACCACCGCGACCGAGTTCTCCCACGTGAAGCCAGGTGATACCGAGTTCGTCTCGGGGGGCCTGCGCGACTTCTTCCTCTACCGTGACCTGGGCATCGCCAAGGCCACCCACGGCAAGGTCATTGCCCACCTGGTGAAGGCCAACCTGCCGCCCGAGGCGGGCACCGGCTGGCACCGGCACGAGGCAGACTTTCAGATCGTCTACATGCTCAAGGGCTGGGCGCGCTTCATGTACGAGGACTAGGTCACCCTGGTGGAAGCCGGCGACGTGGTGCACCAGCGTCCGGGCATAAGGCACTACCTGTTCGACTATTCGCCGGACATGGAGTATCTGGAGATCGTCTCGCCGGCCGACTTCAAGAGTGTCGATGTCGAGCCGGTCTGCGGCGTTCCGCCGCCCACGCCATGGCCGGCACCTGCCAATCGCTCTCTTTTTAATAGCAAATAGCCCAGATAGATCCTGGGTTACAGGCCTTTTCCATCCATATTCCGCCTGCTACAGGCCGGACTACGGCGTGTGCGCCCCGGCCGGCGCGTGAAGTGCGTCGGCGCGGCCGTGCAGCGTGAGCCGCGTCAGCAGCGCGGCCACCAGCGCGCAGCCGGCGATGCCGGCGAGCATGGGCCGCGCCGTGCCGTCCACGAACAGGCCGACCAGGGCGATCACCGCCGCGCCGGTCACGAACTGCAGCGTGCCCATCAGCGCCGACGCGGTGCCGGCGATGGCGCCGTGCTCCTCCAGCGCCAGCACGGCCGTGCTCGGCACCACCAGGCCCAGGAAACCGTAGCCGACGAACAGCAGTCCGACCAGCACGGCCAGGTGCTCGATGCCCAGCAGGTTCAGCGCCAGCAGCAGCGCCATGGTGAGGGCATAGCCGGCGACGGCCACGCGCACCGTGCGGTGCAGCCCCCAGCGCGCGCCCAGGCGCCCCGTGAGCTGCGATACGCCGATGAAGGACACGGCATTGACCGAGAAGGCCAGGCTGTACATGCGCGGCGTGAGGCCGTAGTGCTGGATCAGCACGAAGGACGAATTCGCCAGGTAGGCGAAGAAGCTGGAGATGCCGAAGGCGCCGATGAACACCAGCCCGAGGAAGTGCCGGTCGCGCAGCAGCAGGCCATAGCCGCGCAGCGCGCTGCCCACGCTGCTGTCCACGCGCTCGTGCGCCGGCCGGGTCTCGCGCAGGCTGGTGCCGAGCAGCACCAGCCCCAGCCCCGCCGCCACCGTCACCGCCCAGAACACCGCGCGCCAGCCGGCCCATTCGATCAGCAGGCTGCCGCACAGCGGCGCCAGGATGGGCGAGACGCTGAACACCAGCATCAGCAGCGACATCAGCCGCGCCGCGTCATGCCCGGTGTGCAGGTCGCGCACCACCGCGCGCGGCACCACCATGCCGGCGCAGGCGCCCAGCCCCTGCAGGAAACGGAAGGCGATCAGCGTCTGCACGTCGCCCGCCAGCGCGCAGCCCACGCTGCCCGCGGCAAACACCAGCAGCCCGAAGTACAGCGGCGGCTTGCGCCCGAGCATGTCGGACACCGGGCCGTAGACGATCTGCCCCAGCCCCAGGGAGATGAAGAAGGCCATCAGGCTCATCTGCACCGCGCCGGTATCGGCGCCCAGGCTCTGCCCGATGGACGGCAGCGCCGGCAGGTACATGTCGATCGCGAAAGGCCCGATGGCCGACAGCAGGCCGAGCACCAGCGCGGTCCGCAGGAGGGGGGTTTTCATGGGAATCAGGAAAATCGGGGCAGGTAGCCCGGGTGCGCGCCAGATCGGCGCCGCCGGAAGGCGTCGATCATGCCTCAGAACGGAAAAGGCCTCCGCAGGCGGCTCAGCGCACCAGCCAGCCGCAGACCAGCAGCGCCGCGAACAGCCCCGCCAGCATGCGCGCCGAGGCGGCGCGCCGCTCCACGCCGTAGTGCAGCGCCATGCCCGCCACAACCGACAGCAGGAAGGCCGCCAGCATGCCCAGCGCATTGGCCGCCGGGTCGGCCGGCCAGCGCAGGCCGACCCAGGCGGCCACCAGCAGGCAGACCGGGAAGTGGATCAGGAACACCGAGTACGACATGCGCCCGAGCCGCAGCAGTGCGGGGTGCGCCTGCCAGTGCCGCAGCGGCTCGCTGCGCTGCGCCCAGGCCAGCACCAGCGCCGTCACCAGGGCCGTGGCCAGTCGCCCGCGCCAGTCGAGCGCCAGCGCCGCCACGCCCAGCGCCAGCATGGCGGCGATCCAGTGCCGCGGGTGGCGCGAGCGGCCCGCCCACCAGGCCAGCATGCCCAGCCCGTAGGAGCCGAAGAAGTACAGCGCGGTGTCGTCGAGTTCGGCATGCCGGTTGAAGATGGCCAGCGACAGCGCCGCGATCACCAGCACCAGCGCCGCGCCAATGCGCGTGCCATGCCGCGGCCAGCGCTGCTGCAGCGGCCGGGCCAGTGCCAGCAGCAGCACCGTCAGCGCGAACAGCTGGAAGTCGATCGCCACGTACCAGACGCCGGCCGACAGGCCCTCCTCGCCCGCCAGGTCCTGCACCAGCAGGCCATGCGCCAGCAACTGGCCGAGCGTGGGCGCGGGGGGCACGGCGGGGCTGTGCAGCGCCGGGCGCACCAGCGCGGCCACCAGCACGCTGACGCACAGCGCCGCCAGGTAGGGCGCGGACAGGCGCGCGTAGCGGCGCGTTATCTGGGCCAGGGGCCGCTCGAAGCGCGGCCGCACCTCGGGCGCCAGCGAGGCCGCGGCCAGGAAGCCGCCGAGCACCAGGAACACATGGACCGCCATGCGGGCGTACTCGGCCAGCCAGTCCAGCAGCGCCGGCGCCAGCGGCCGCGCCACGTCCGACATAGGCCCGTAGAACGCCAGGTGGTGCCAGATGATGAGCACGCAGGCCACCGCCTTGAGCGCGTCGATCAACGGCATGCGCTGGGCGTTGGCAGGAGCGGACATGGTGTGGGCGGCTGCGGACAAGGCAAAGGCCCGCGAACGGGCCCCTGGGGTTTCGGTGGACGAATGCCTTTTATACGATCAGCCGGCTGCGCGCCTCGGCATATTCCCGGCGCAGGCGCGCCACCAGGTCGGCGGCGGGCACCACCGCCTGGACCGGCCCGATGCCCTGGCCGCAGCCCCAGATGTCCTTCCAGGCCTTCTTGGCGTCGCCGCCGAAACTCATCTTGCTCGGGTCGCTCACCGGCAGGTTGTCGGGATCGAGGCCGGCTGCGCGGATGCTCGGGGCGAGGTAGTTGCCATGCACGCCGGTGAACAGGTTGCTGTAGACGATGTCGTCGGAGTCGCCCTCGACGATGGCCTGCTTGTAGGCCTCGCTGGCGCGCGCCTCCTCGGTGGCGATGAAGGCCGAGCCGATGTAGGCGAAGTCCGCGCCCATGGCCTGCGCCGCCAGCACCGCGCCGCCGGTGGAGATCGCGCCTGACAGCGCCACCGGGCCGTCGAACCACTGGCGGATTTCCTGGATCAATGCGAACGGGCTCTTGACGCCCGCATGGCCGCCGGCGCCCGCGGCCACCGCGATCAGGCCGTCGGCGCCCTTCTCGATCGCCTTGTGCGCGAACCGGTTGTTGATGATGTCGTGCAGCACCACGCCGCCATGGCTGTGCGCCGCCGCGTTGATGTCCTCGCGCGCGCCGAGCGAGGTGATGTAGATCGGCACCTTGTACTTGACGCACAGTTCCATGTCGTGTTCGAGCCGGTCGTTGCTCTTGTGCACGATCTGGTTGATGGCGAAGGGCGCGGCAGGCTGGTCGGGATGGGCCTTGTCCCAGGCCGCGAGCGTCTCGGTGATCTCGGCCAGCCACTCGTCCAGCTGCGAGGCCGGGCGCGCGTTGAGCGCCGGCATGGAGCCGACGACCCCGGCCTGGCACTGCGCGATGACGAGCTTGGGGTTGCTGATGATGAACAGCGGCGAGCCGATGATGGGCAGTGGCAGACGATCGAGCGGCGGGGGCAGTCGGGACATGGTGTGAAATTCCAGTGAAAATTGGCTCCAGCCCACAAGCTGCATGGGCTTTCAGCTATTGTTTTTGAATGGTCAGAAAGCGTCGAGCGCCATGGCCGTCACACTTGCGGCGCCCTCGACGATGCTGTCGCGCAGCCCCGGCACACGGGTCAGGATGTGTCCCGCATAGAAGCGTGCGGTGGTGATCTTGGCCTGCATGAAGGATCTGTCGCCATCCCGCGCGAGACAGTCTTCGGCCACCAGCAGCGAGCGCGCCAACTGCCAGCCCGCCACCAGGTTGCCGGCCAGCATGAGGTAGGGCACCGAGCCCGCGAAGACCGCGTTCGGATCGGTCCTGGCGCCGGCCACGACGAAGTCCACCACCTCGAGGAAGGCCAGGCGCGCGGCGGTGAGCCGGCCCAGCACCTCGCGCGCCGCCTCGCTGCCGCGCTGCGCCAGTTCGGCCTCGGTGGCCTCGACCTGCGCGGCGATGGCCCGGGCGGTGCGGCCGCCGTCGCGGCCGGTCTTGCGGCCGACCAGGTCGTTGGCCTGGATCGCCGTCGTACCTTCGTAGATGGTCAGGATCTTGGCGTCGCGGTAGTACTGCGCCGCGCCGGTCTCCTCGATGAAGCCCATGCCGCCATGCACCTGCACGCCGAGCGAGGCGACCTCCAGACTCATCTCGGTGCTGTAGCCCTTGACCAGCGGCACCAGGAATTCGTAGAAGGCCTGGTTCTGGGCCCGCGCCTCGGCATCGGGCGCGTGGTGCGCGGCATCGTAGGCGGCGGCGGCCACCGTGGCCATGGCGCGGCAGCCCTCGGTGAAGGCGCGCATGGTCATCAGCATGCGGCGCACGTCGGGGTGGTGGATGATCGGAGCGCTGTGCGGCAGCGAGCCGTCCACCGGCCGGCTCTGCACCCGGTCGCGCGCATAGGCCACCGCCTTCTGGTAGGCGCGGTCGGCCACGGCAATGCCCTGCACGCCCACCGCATAGCGGGCGGCGTTCATCATGATGAACATGTACTCCAGGCCGCGGTTCTCCTCGCCCACGAGGTAGCCCACCGCACCGCCCGCATCGCCGAACTGCAGCACCGCCGTGGGCGAGGCCTTGATGCCCATCTTGTGCTCGATGGAGACGCATTGCACGTCGTTGCGCGCGCCCAGGCTGCCGTCGGCCTTGACCAGGAACTTGGGCACCACGAACAGGCTGATGCCCTTGACGCCCTCGGGCGCGCCCTGCACCCGCGCCAGCACCAGGTGCACGATGTTCTCCGCCATGTCGTGCTCGCCGTAGGTGATGAAGATCTTGGTGCCGAAGACCTTGTAGCTGCCGTCGGGCTGCGGCTCGGCGCGGGTGCGCACCAGCGACAGGTCGCTGCCGGCCTGCGGCTCGGTCAGGTTCATGGTGCCGGTCCACCGGCCGCTCACCAGCTTCTCGAGGTAGAGGGCCTTGAGGGTGTCGCTGCCGGCGGTCAGCAGCGCCTCGATCGCGCCGTCGGACAGCAGCGGGCACAGCGCGAAGCTCAGGTTGGCGGCGTTGAGCATTTCGCCGCAGGCCGCGCCTATGGTCTTGGGCAGGCCCTGGCCGCCAAAGTTCAGCGGATGCTGCAGGCCTTGCCAGCCGCCCTCGGCGTACTGGCGGAACGCGTCCTTGAAGCCGGGCGTGGTGGTGACGGCGCCGTCCTTCCAGCTCGAAGGCTGGGTGTCGCCGATCTGGTTCAGCGGCGCGATCACGTCCTGGGTGAAGCGGGCGCATTCCTCGAGCACCGCCTGCGCGGTGTCCAGGCCCGCGTCCTCGAAGCCGGGCAGTTGGGCGATATGGTCGATGCGGGCCAGGTGCTCGATGTCGAACAGCATGTCCTTGAGGGGGGCGGTGTAGCTCACGATGGATGTCCGTTGAGGAGGAAAGGGGTCACTGGCGCAGCCGTCCGCTGCCCGCGACGATGGAGAGGTCGACATAGCGCGAGCCGGTGTGCTCGCCCGGCCGGAAGGCGATGACGTAATCGCCCAGGTCCAGCCGGTCCATGCCGTCGAGCGCCTTGACCAGACTCTCGCGGGTCGGGTTGGCGCCGGCGCGCTTCACCGCTTCGGCGATGACGCGGCCGTTGATGTAGCCCTCGAGCATGGCGTGGCTCGCGGGCAGCGGGTTCTTGGACGCCTTGAGCGCCTGCTGGAAGTCACGCACCAGGCGCGTGGTGAGCCTGGTCGGGCTGGGCGTGACCTGCGCAATCGAGATGCCCGCGAGCTGCTCGTCGCCCAGGCGCCGCGCCAGTTGCTCCACGTCGACGTCCGAGCTGGCGAACAGCTGCGCGCCTCCGCCGGCCGCGCGGTACCCCTCGACGAAGCCGGCGCTCGCCTCGCTCGCCAGCATCAGGATCGCCTGCGGCGCGGCCGCGTGCAGCGCCGTCACCGCCGGCTCGGTCTTGCCGGAGCCCGCGGGCACGGTGGCCGTGGCCACCACCGTGATCCTGCGCCGCGCGGCGGCATCCGCCACCAGAGCCTGCACCGCCTTGGTCTGCGGGCCCTCTTCCATGAAGACGCCGGCCTTGTCGATGCCGAGCGTGGAGAGGTGCTGCATGATCTTGTCGACCTGATCGGCCAGACCCGCGCGCACGCTGTAGACCAGGGGCACGTCCCCCCTCAGCAGCGTGGCGCGATAGCCCACCAGCGGCAGCTTCTCCTGATCGAGCAGGCCGCTGGCCACCAGATCGCTCACGCCGCGCGTGCCGAAATAGCCGGCCAGCACCAGCGGCCGCTGCTCGGCCACCAGGGTGCGCGTGAGGCTCACCGTGTCCTGCGGCCGCGAGCCGTCGTCACCGGACACCAGCCTGAGCGTGTTCCCGGCGGCCCCGCCCGCGGCGTTGAACTGCGCCAACGCCAGTTGCAGCCCCGCCTCATAGGCACGGCCCAGCGATGCCGCCACGCCCGTCATCGGCGCCACCTGCACCACCACCAGCGCGGCAGCCTGCACGGACAAGGCCGCGGCGGCCATGCAGACGCCCACGAGAAGGCCACGGACCTTGCGGCCTGCGTCGGTATTCAGCATGCGGGGCTCCTCCATGTGCGGATGTCTTGCTGCCATCAGCCGGTCCGGTGCCGCGCACCGGTCGCATCTGTTCTTCTTCTGCTGCCTCTTGAGGCAGCCACGGCGCCCGAAGGCGCCGCTGGGTGCTACAAAGCCTGCACCATCTCCGGCACAGCCGAGAACAGATCGGCCACGAGGCCGTAGTCGGCCACGGAGAAGATGGGCGCCTCCTCGTCCTTGTTGATCGCCACGATCACCTTGGAGTCCTTCATGCCGGCCAG
>NZ_JAELTO010000320.1 GCF_016428875.1 Xylophilus sp. ASV27 | reverse complement strand
GCTGCATGAAGTGGATGCGCAGCATCGTCTCCAAGGCAAACGGCGGGCGGCCGCGCTTACCGTCGGGTGCGTACGGTCTGATCAGACTCACCAGAGCAGCCCACGGCACCACGCGTTCCATCTTCGCAAGGAACTCGCGCTTGCGCGTTCGCTTGGTCGTCAAATTCAGGCCCAGCTCGGCTTGTTTCATCGCGTCGATTGTCCTCGCGCACTTGCACTGATCAGCACATCGTGGCGCGATTTACGCAGACATTCCTTAGTCTTACTGTGTCATAAAAGATGCTTTGCGCTTGCCCTTCCGCAGCATGGGCACTGCCCGAGACGAGCGATCAGTTGGTAGCTCAGTCGATGACGCAGTGTCGTGATCGACGTCGCCACGTGGCG
>NZ_JAELTO010000319.1 GCF_016428875.1 Xylophilus sp. ASV27 | reverse complement strand
CCCCCCCCCCCCCCCCCCCCCCCCCCCCCCCCCCCCCCCCCCCCCCCCCCCCCCCCCCCCCTCTTTTCCAGCAGACGCCGGCATACGAGATTTCCTGTACGGTCTCGTGGGCTCGGAGATGTGTATAAGAGACAGGGGTCATACAGCTCGGCGCTGGCGAGGGCGGCCCCGCCGCTGAATCCGCCCGCGACCAGCACCTTGCCGCTGGGCAGCAGCGTGGCGCTGTGGTTTGAGCGCGCCGCGCCTAGAGCCTGTCTCTTATACACATCTGACGCTGCCGACGAAGAGAGCCTAGTGGTGGGGTGGGGGGGGGGGGGGGGGGGTGAGGGGGGGGGGGGGGGGGGGGGGGGGGGGGGGGGGGGGGGGGGGGGGGGGGGGGGGGGG
>NZ_JAELTO010000318.1 GCF_016428875.1 Xylophilus sp. ASV27 | reverse complement strand
CCCCCCACCCCCCCCCCCCCCCCCCCCCCCCCCCCCCCCCCCCCCCCCCCCCCCCCCCCCCCCCCCCCCACCCCGCCCCCCCCCCCCGCGTTTTTCTGTACGGCCTCGTGGGCTCCGACATCTTCCTCAGCGACATCCAGCAGGCGGGCGTGCACCTCGGCCACGGCGCCTTCGTCCAGGCCGCAGGCCAGGTCGATCACCGCCCGCTGGCCGGTACCGGCCACGCCCACCAGGGCCACGATCTGGCGCGCCTGTCTCTTATACACATCTGACGCTGCCGACGACGAGAACCGAGTGAAGAGATGGGGGGTGGCGGGATGAATAACAGAGGGGGGGGGGGGGGGGGGGGGGGGGGGGGGGGGGGGGGGGGGGGGGGGGGGGGGGGGG
>NZ_JAELTO010000317.1 GCF_016428875.1 Xylophilus sp. ASV27 | reverse complement strand
CCCCCCCCCCCCCCCCCCCCCCCCCCCCCCCCCCCCCCCCCCCCCCCCCCCCCCCCCCCCCCTATTTTCACGCAGAACACGCCATACGAGATTTCCTGTACGGTCTCGTGGGCTCGGAGATGTGTAGAAGAGCCCGGCCACGCCGCGCAGCCCGCCCGCGCCGCGCACGCCCGCGCCGCGCGCCAGCGCGCAGAAGTCGATGTCGGGCAGGTCGCAGTCTTGTGCGGCTGCGTCAGCGCCACGCCCACGGCCTGTCTCTTATACACATCTGACGCTGCCGACGAAGAGAACCTAGTGTAGGTGTGGGGGGGGGGGGGAGGGTGAGAGGGGGGGGGGGGGGGGGGGGGGGGGGGGGGGGGGGGGGGGGGGGGGGGGGGGGGGGGGGGGG
>NZ_JAELTO010000316.1 GCF_016428875.1 Xylophilus sp. ASV27 | reverse complement strand
CCCCCCCCCCCCCCCCCCCCCCCCCCCCCCCCCCCCCCCCCCCCCCCCCCACACCCCCCCATTCTCATGCTCCCGCCCCCACCGACCCCTACACTAGGTTCTCTTCCCCCCCACCGCCACACCCCCCCCCCCCCCCCAGGCTGATCTGCGTGGCCTTGCGGCCTTCCTCGGTGGCCAGGTACTGCGAGAGCGCCTGCTCCTTAAGGCTGGCGATGCGGCCGAAGAAGTCGATCTCCCATGAGGTGACGGCCCTGTCTCTTATACACATCTCCGAGCCCACGAGACCGTACAGGAAATCGCGTATGCCGTCATATTCTTGAAAAGGGGGGGGGGGGGGGGGGGGGGGGGGGGGGGGGGGGGGGGGGGGGGGGGGGGGGGGGGGGGGGGG
>NZ_JAELTO010000315.1 GCF_016428875.1 Xylophilus sp. ASV27 | reverse complement strand
GCGAGAGGGGGTGCCAACAACAAGGGCTGCCCACGGGCAGCCCTTGTTGCTTTATTTCAGGGTTCTTCGCTCGCCGGTGCGGCCAGCAGTTGTTCCAGCGCAGTGTTGATGGCCTGGCGTTGCATGGGGCTGTGCAGCTGGCCGTGATACTGGCCGTCGACAAACAGCAGCAGGGTAGGCAGGTGAAAAATGTCGAAGGCGTGTGCCAAAGCCATGCTCTCTTGCACATCGACATAGGCTAGTTGTTGCAGGCAGTCAGCTTGCCAGCTGTCCAGCAGCTGGTGCCAGGCGCGGCATGCAGAGCAGCCAGGCTGGCCAAACAGCACCAGCGTATTGCCGGGCAGGCTTGCCAGCGTGTGATGAAAACCGAATTCGTCCAGCTGTAGCC